>NZ_JBNUPI010000001.1:0-161217 GCF_050409505.1 Facklamia sp. P12937 | reverse complement strand
ATAAGCATGCCCATTTAGAAGCACCTTGTGTAACATATGTTTGACAACTCTAGAACAATAAGAATTGAGCCTTGGACCCATTAATTGAAACTTACTTTTATCAGTGCTATAATTATTTAAATATAAATAGAAAGAAGGATTTAAAATGTTAAAGAATTTAAAAAAGGCCACAAAAATCAGCAAATCATCTGGTTTATTCCTCGGAGGAGCTCTATTTGGAACACTAGGGTTAAAAGTTTTAACGAGTAAAAAAGCTAAAGAAACTTATGCTCATGTAATCGCAAAATCTTACCAATTAAAAGATGAGCTTGATGCGAATGTATCAACAATTAAACAACATACTGATGACGTTTTGTCAGATGCTCAAGAAATTTATCTTGCCCAAAAACAGCAAGAGCAAGCCGATAGCATTGAGGATATAGCAGGCGCTAATGAAGTTTAAAATTTGTCATCAAAACAAAAGTCGAGTAAGAGTTAAGTGTTCTTTTTTACTAACGTTATCCGTTAGAGAAATGATTAAGGAGGAGGCTCAACTCCAACCAGCTATTCAAAAAATAGTTTTCTATCATGATGAAAGGACAATGGCTGTCTTTGTTCATAAAGATTACTCGATGGCACACGCCCTCAAATTTTTAAATAGTTTGACTGAAGATCAAATCATTAGATGTTTACAAGAACCCTATCGCAAAGAAAAGACGCCTTATGCGATTGTTTCGAAGGAACTGAGCCTGTTTGTGCTGAGACGTCTATTTCTACCTCAACCTATTCAGTATCTCTATACCCTTTATTTATCCACTAAATATATAGAAAAAGCGCTTCAATCGTTAGTATCGCAGGATATAAATATGGAAGTTTTAGATGGCGCTGCTATTTTAACTGCCATATTGATTGGACAGCCTAAAACAGCTAGTTCCATTATGTTTATCATGGGATTGGGTGATCAATTAAATGACTGGACCAATAAAAAGTCAATTGCAGATTTGGAAAGCAGTATGAAAGATCCTACTAAAACGGTATGGTTGTTAGACAGTCAAGGGAATAAGCTTGAGCGTAATGCTAAAGAAGTTCAGTTGAATGACATTATAATCGTGTCTGAAGGAAAGGAAATTTTATTTGACGGGGTAGTGGATGCTGGCTCAGCCATGGTCAATGAAAGTTCGCTTACCGGAGAATTTTTCCCTATCCTTAAGCAAGAAGAAGATCAAGTCTTTTCAAATACAGTGATCGAATCGGGAGAATTATCTATTCGCGTTACAAATACCACGTTAAATTACCGTATCCACGAATTGATGTCTCTAATGCGTCAATCAGAAAATCAAAAAGGCACTCAACAAACTAAATATATTGCTCTAGCTGACAATCTGGTTAAGTACAATTTTTTAGGTGTCATTCTTACCTATTTATTCACTGGATCTTTGCGAAGAGCCCTATCGTTTCTATTAGTTGATTTCTCTTGTGCTTTGAAGCTTTCGGTTCCTATTTCTTACTTAACGGCAATTAAAGAAGCAGTTGAGAAGGAAATATTAATTAAAAGTATGGATGTCGTGGAAAAGTATAATGACATCGATCTGTTTGTCTTTGATAAAACCGGGACTTTAACTGTATCCGATCCTAAGGTTTATAAAACCGTCTCTTTTGATGATTATGAAACCGAAGATGTTTTACGAATGGGCGCTTGCTTAGAAGAACACATTCATCATCCATTGGCTAAAGCCGTAGTGAACGAAGCCCAAGAAAAAGCTATTGTCCATGATGAAATGCATGGAAAGCTCCATCATATTGCGTCGCGCGGGATCTTATCAACCATTGATGGAAAAGAAGTAGTCATTGGTAGTTATCTTTTAATGACGGATAAAAAAATTGCTATTTCTGAAGAACAAAAAGCCGTTATTAATAACTATGAACAGCAATACAACCTACTCTATCTTGGTTACAACGGAAGATTAATTGGTCTTTTTCTAATTGATACCCCGCTTCGTCCGCAAGCGGCCAAAGTCATTCAATGGTTACAAAGTAAGGGCAAAGAAGTTGCGCTTCTTACTGGTGATACCAAAGAGCGAACTCAAAATCTTATGAATAATATATCCGTTCAATATTTACAAACAGAAGTGTCACCAAATGATAAATATCAGTTCATTGAAGAACAAAAACGTTCAGGTAAAAAAGTCATGATGCTTGGAGATGGGCTCAATGATTCTGCTGCACTATCGCTTGCAGACATAGGGGCAGTTATGAATGATGCTGCTGATATTTGCAAACAAACAAGTGATCTTGTTTTATCAAATAATCAATTAGAAAGTCTAATGGAATTGGCTGAAATTAGCCATTTATTAGATAAAAGAATAAAGAAAAATGTTAAACAAACCATTGCGATTAATAGTGGGCTCATTTTATTAGGTGTTTTTGATTTATTATCACCAAGTTCCCTATCAATCCTACATAATTTGACAACGACTGGCATAATTTTAAGAAGTATGTCAGGTTTTAAAAGATAAAAGGAATAATCCAGTATTCGCTTTCTCTTAAAAAAGCTGGTAGATTTACTTTGCCTTATCCTAGTTAAACCTGAATATCAATTGTAATGCCTGTTTAATATAAAGCAGCCCTGTATTAAAATGGGGGATTTCTATGAAAGTAAGGTATAAAAATTTATGGATACGTGATGCAGAAATAGCAGATGCTGCCAAACTCTGTCAATGGTGGAATGATGGGGAACTAATGAAATATTTGGGTTTTCCCAATGGATTAGGCAAATCAGTCGAAGAAATCGAAGATAAGATTGAAAATTATACCGATGAAAAAGGTCGGCTCCTACTCATTGAGTATCAAGGTCAATTAATTGGTGAAATGTTTTATGATAACTTGGGGAATCAAGTCACAGAAATACATATAAAGATTTGTGAAGCAATTTATCGCAATAAAGGCCTGGGTCGAATTATTCTGAGTTTATTGATTAAAGAATTATTTAATCAAGGCTATCAAAAAATTATTTTAGATGTTAATCTTCAAAATACTAGGGCCCAACATGTATATGAGCTACTAGGGTTTAAAAAGTTGCGGATTAACGATGACTCATGGGTCGACCAACTTGGTTGTAGCCAATCCAGTGTTGACTATGAGTTAGTGGAAAATGATTTTAGGGATTATGCTACAGATACTAATATAAGTGGGTAAAAAATAATGAAGACCTCAGGGCACTAAATAAGTGTCGTGAGGTCTTAAAACTATTAAATGAAAAGTGAATTATTTTTCTTCTAGTGTGTCTTTAATTACTAATTCTAACGGAGAAGCAATGGATTCTTCAACTTTTTCTCCTTTTAAATGATTGATGGCAGCTTCAACCGCTAAATGTCCCATTTCTTTAGGTTGTTGAGCGATCGTTGCAGCCAACTCACCTTCTTTGACCGCTTCCAAGCCATCGTCATTGCCATCAAATCCTATCACGAGAATTTCTTCTTCTAAACCAGCAGCTTTAATAGCTTCAATAGCCCCTAAAGCCATTTCATCATTTTGAGCAAAGACAGCTTGAACATCAGGGTGTGCTTGAAGAAGATTTTCCATAACAGTTAATCCTTCTGAACGGTTAAAGTTAGCAGATTGACTAGCGATAAGCTCTAATTGATCTTTGGCTCCTTCTTCAAAACCTTCCCCTCTTTCGTTTGTTGCAGAAGCGCCTGGAACACCTTCTAATTGAATAACTTTCGCACCTTTTCCAATCTTTTCAATAATGAATTCAGCAGCCATCTTACCGCCATCTAAGTTATTAGAGGCTACTAATGAAACAACTTCACCTTCTGCAGCGTTTCTGTCAATAGTAATAACAGGAATTTTTGCTTCATTAGCATTTTTAATAGCTGGGACTATAGCATCGGAATCAACGGGATTAATGAGTAAAATATCTACTCCTTGAGTGATTAAGTCATCCAGTCCATTAAGCTGTGTTGTTGCATCATCTTGTGCGTCAACAATTTTAACAGTGGCTCCCATTTCTTTTGCAGCCTCTTCAACACCTTCTTGTAAATCGACGAAGAAGGGATTATTGGTAGTGGAAATTGCTAGACCTATTGTATATTCTTCTTCTGCCTTAACCTGTAGGTTAGCAGTTAAACTTGATAGAACAAGTGGTAAAATAGCGAACAAGGCGATAGTAATTTTTTTTATAGATTTCATTTGAATGCTCCTTTTATATAGTTATTTTTCTTTTCGATCTAATAGAACAGCGATTAATATAACGATACCTTGAACAATTTGTTGATAAAAACTAGATACTCCAAGTAAGTTTAAACCATTATTCAACGTACCAATGATTAAAGCGCCGACTAAGGTTCCAATGATGCGGCCATGACCTCCAGCCATACTTGTACCACCAATGACAACAGCAGCGATGGCATCCATTTCATAAGCGACTCCAGCAGTTGGTTGCGCTGAGTTTAATCGTGAAGTTAAGATTAAACCTGCAGTGGCAGCCAAAGCCCCGGAGATAGTGTAGACAATAAGTTTAACTCGATGACTATTAATTCCAGCAATATAAGCCGCTTTTTCATTTCCTCCAACGGAAAAAGTTTTCCGTCCAAATGTTGTGCGATGCAAAAGCATGTAGAGAATGCCAAAAACAACCAACATTAGAAGAACCGGCACTGGAATTTTCCATAAATACCCCCTTCCAATGGATTCAAAAAATTGCCCCCCTTCAAATTTAGTGAGAGGATTTCCTCCCGTTAGTACCAAAGTTAATCCGCGATAGATAGTCATAGTTGAAAGGGTAGCAATAAATGGAACAACCTTCCCCTTAGTTATAATTAATCCATTAATTGCTCCTAAAAGTCCCCCAAGTAAGACCCCAATTAAAACAGCAAGTATAGGGCTCATACCATACATCATTAAGTATGCGACTATCGCGCTTGACAAAGCTAAGACAGAGCCGACCGACAAGTCAATCCCCCCAGTGATAATGACAAAGGTCATACCGAATGCTATAAAGGCATTAATTGAGACTTGTCTAAGCAAATTAAGTAAATTATTTATTTTAATAAAATTTGGATTTAAGAGGGTAACGAGAACAAACAAAACAATTAAGGCCAATACTGGACCTAATCTTCTTAAATCAAATTGCTTTTTCGATGATTTCTTTTCAACTTTATCCATTATTTTCCTCCTGTAGCTAAAGTCATGATGCGTTCTTCCGATAATTCTTCATGGGACAGACAGCCATTCAGTTTTCCTTCATGAATAACAAGTACACGGTCACTGACTCCAATTATTTCAGGTAAATCACTTGATACCATTATGATACCAACACCTCGATCGGTTAATTCACGCATCAACAAGTATATTTCTCGTTTAGCACCGATATCCACTCCACGAGTAGGTTCATCCAAAATTAAAATTTGAGTTCCAGCAGCAATCCATTTGGCTAAGACCACTTTTTGCTGATTCCCACCAGATAGGGAAGTCACTGGTAGATGCATATCCATTGTCTTTATAGCCAAACGTTCGATGAGTAACTGCACAAAATCTTCTTCTTCCTTGGTGTGAATTAAACCGTTTTTAGAAAATTCTTTAAAAGCAGTGATTCCAATATTTTCTTTAATCGAAAAGTCTAAAATAAGGCCTTCCTCTTTACGGTTTTCAGTTAAGTAACCAATTCCTTGTTTAATAGCATGAAGTGGTGAAGAGAGAAGCACAGGCTGATTATTAATTTTAATAGTTCCGCGCTCAATCGGAAGCAAGCCGAAGATAGCCGACATAATTTCTGTACGTCCTGCTCCCATCAGTCCAGACACACCGAGTATTTCCCCTTGTTTCAAAGTGAAAGAGATATCCTCAAATTTTTCACTCACCGTTAGCTTGTTAACTTCTAAAAGTGTACGGCCAACTTCTGAACGTTTACTCGGATAGTAATCCCCAATGTCTCGACCCACCATTGCACGAACAATTTCTTTCTCATCCGTGTTGGTAACATCTTTAGTCATAATCGAAATGCCATCGCGCATGACAGTGATACGGTCGCTTATTTGAAATATTTCCTTCAAGCGGTGCGAGATGTATACAATTGCGACTCCTTGTTGCTTAAGTTTTTGGATTATAGAAAAGAGTGTATCAATTTCATGGTCTGACAAAGCAGCTGTCGGTTCATCCATGATAATAACAGAAGCATCGTTCATCAGTGTTTTGGCAATTTCAATTAGTTGTTGTTGACCGATACTGAGTGTTCCCATCAAGGCATCAAGATCAATCTGAATACCTAATTCTTGCAAAATAGTTTTAGCTTTTAATTTCATGGTAGCTTGGTCACAGAAAAGGCCATATTTGGTAAGCTCTTTCCCCATAAACATGTTTTCTAAGACGGTCATCTTTGGCCAAGTTATCAATTCTTGATGAATAAAGCTAACGCCATTATTTTCAGCATCTTTGGGATTATCAAACAATGATTCTTTTCCATTAATGGTAATCTTTCCTTGGTCAGCTGATAATAGACCGGTTAAAATGTTCATTAAAGTTGATTTTCCAGCTCCATTTTCACCCATTAGTGAATGGACTTCTCCACTTCTTAAGTCGAAGTTTACTCCTCTTAAGACTTGGTTGGCTGCAAACTGTTTATGGATATTAGTCATTTGAATTTCCATAATACTCCCCCCTAGAAAATGACGCCTGATTGCAAAATAATATTTGCATAAGGAGTCGCCTCACCTGTTCTTATGATCGCTTTGCTTTTATGGGTCTGCTTCTTGAATGAGTCATGATCTATAAATTGAATCTCAATAAGTGGATTTACTAATTGCTGGATTTCAGCTAGCAAATTCGGATTATATTGTTTGATTTCTTCGGCGAGAATAATCCGTTCAATTTTCATATCACTCATTACTGTTTTTAAAACACTGATAAAATCAGGCTCACCTAAGCGAATAGCTAAATCAATTTTTTCTACATGCGTTGTGATAGGAAGACCACAATCTGCAATTGTTAGTTGATCAGTATGGCCCATATCGGATAAAACTTTGGAGATATGACTATTTAATATCCCATGTTTTTTCAAAATATACACTCTCCTTCATTTGTTTGATAGTAGGCATTCCTTTTTGAGCCCCTTCTTTTCCGATTGATAGCGCGGCGGCTAAGTTGGCAAAACGAATTGCTTCTTCGAGTTCGAACTGGTTGCCAATAGCAAAGGCGAGCGCACCATTGAATGTATCACCAGCCCCAGTAGTATCTACAATTTGATCAACTTTATAGGAAGGGACTTCAATAAGTTCATGTCCATTATGAAAGACGGCCCCTTGAGCTCCTAAGGTTACAATCATTTTGTTCGGATATTGAGCCAGAACTTCTGCCATTTCTTGATCTGGGAACATTAAGCGAAATTCATGTTCATTAGGTGTGATGTAATCGATAGCTGCCATCAATTGTGGATTAAATGAGCGAGCGGGCGCAGGGTTATATATTATTTGACAAGAGGCATCAGCCATTTGTTGTATAAGGGTTTCAACCGTTTCGATGGGACTTTCATTTTGGATTAGAATTAAATCACAGGTAGTGAGAAATGCTTGCTCTTTTAGAACTTGTTCGCTTGAATAAGCATCATTAGCTCCCGCTACATAAATGATCGTATTTTCGCCTTCAACAACATTAATAATGGCAGAACCTGAAGGAAGCTGCTTCTTTGTTTTAATGTGTGAAACTTCAATCCGATTATTTTGCAAATTGGCTATTAAACTTTCACCGAATCTATCAGCTCCCACTGCTCCTAACATATAAGTTTCTGCACCCAGTCGGCTGGTTGCAACGGCTTGATTAGCTCCTTTGCCACCAAAATAAGTTTCAAAGTATTCCCCAAAAATAGTCTCTCCAGCTTGGGGTCTTCGTTTAGAAGTCACCACAAAATCAGTAGATATACTTCCAATGACTGCAATTTTTACCATTATTTTACCTCCCTTAAAGAATTTCTTTTTAATAATCGCGGTTTGACTTGGATGATTTTAGACATTTCAGGATCTATTTGTTGGTTAATAATGGCTAGTAACAATTCTGTTCCCTGAAAACCTATTTTATAAGCCGGTTGTTCAATGGTAGTTAAACTCGGATGGGCATAGGCTCCAAAGACAATTCCATCATACCCAATGATTTGGACATCTTCTGGGATAATAGAACCTAATTGATTCCAAGCTTGGATAAGGGCTAAAGCATAGATATCATTAGGAGCAATCACCGTATCAATATTGGGATAGTCACGAATAATCTCCTTGGCAACTTGATCTGCAAATTCTGTCTGGAAGGACGGAGTAGAATATATCTGATAGTCGATTTTATATTGATCAAATACAGACTGTATTCCTTGCAAACGCATTTTAGACACTTGAATATCCATTGGACCCGTCATAATCAAAATAGAGCCATGATTAGTTTCAAGAATAGTTTGTCCAATGAGTTCTCCGCCATAAAAATCATCAGAGATTACTGCAAACTGGTCTTGATCATTCATCCGGTCTAATGAGACGGTTGGAACGTCCTCAGGTGTGTCTAGATGAGTCCCATCAATTTTGATTAATCCAGCGACTTTATATTGTTTAAAAAAATTAAGATAGTTCTCACCAATCGTTTCTTGGCCTTCGGTATTGCCTAATAAAAGCATATAGCCGTGTTGCAAGGCACATTGTTCGACTCCCTTGATTAAAGAAGGAAAATAAGGGTTAGTAATATCCGGAACCAATAAACCAAGAATTTTCATCGACTGTTTATTTAAAGATCTAGCAATTTCATTAGGGATATAATCTAATTTTTTAATCGCCGAAAGAATCTTGTGTTTGGATTGTTCGCTCACATAACCACTGTTATTCATCAGGCGCGAAACAGTTGCGACTGAAACGCCTGCTTCATTTGCCACATCACGAATTGTTACCAAAAACTTCACACCTCCACGTGTAACCGTTTACACACATTATTATATTAATTTTTTTTAGTTTGTCAAGAAGAAAGGTTTAATGAGTTTTTGTATTATCTAAAGCCCCTAATTCGCAATTCAATTAGGAGCTTAAAAAAGTGAAACGTCTCAAACTTACTCAAGCGTTATAATCCTACCGATTAAAAACGAAGGAAGCTGTATTTCAACCTATTTTAACAACCCATATTGTTTCAATGAATGAATTAAAGGACGCACTCTAAGGGACACGACTAATAAGTGTCTCAGAAGCCGTTAAAAAATTTAGACGTAAACTATTTAATATTTTCTTACTTCGTTGTATGGAACGAGATTTGCACGGGGGTAAAATTTAGAGCATTCTTTTTTATAAAAACTCTTGACTCTCTAAAGTAAGAATAATAAACTATTATCGACGATACCGTCGGTATATAAAAAAGGGGGGGTTGCATGTGCTCGGCTAGGCGATTAAAGCCAGAAGAAAGAAAAAATGAAATTAAAGAAGCAGCCAGAAAAGTATTTGTTAGTAAAGGGTTCGCTAATACTACGATGGAAGATATTATTAACGAAACGACCATGTCTAAAGGAGGCTTCTATCATTATTATAAAAGCACCATTGATATTCTTCATGACCTAATGGTTGATGGGATACATTATAGAAATGAAGTAATCAAATCCAACTTAAGTGAGTTCAAGCAAGGGTATGAAATAGAGTTTATAGCAAAACAACTTGTCGAAAAAATACTGGATGATAATTTATATATGGAAATTTATGTCCAATTTTTAATTGAAAAAAAGAGAAGCAAAAAGCTCAATAGTATCTTTAACCAGTTAAAAGCACAAAGTAGGGAAGAATTTAGTCAGCTTCAAAGGAATGTTCCAGAATTTTTATTGAATGATGCACTCTATGATTTTGTGACAGATTTTATTAATTCAATGATTTTAGGGGCAGATATTTTAGAAGCTAGAGATAATTTTAAAAAAAATAAAGAAATTATAGAAAAAATGTTTGTAGCACTTTTCAAAGAAGGGAGAAAACAAAATGGAAAAAACAATGAAAGAAAGACTTTTAACGGATAATCTTGTTCGACTTATGTTTCATCAGGCTGTTCCAGCTGTACTCGGTATGCTCGTTATCGGACTGTTTCCTTTGATGGATGGAATTTTTGCTGGAAATATTTTAGGAGAAGCTGCCATGACGGCTTGCTCTGTTTCTGCGCCGATTACTTTTGTAAATAATGGCGTATCGACATTGATTGGAATAGGGAGTGCTTCTATTTTATCAAGAGCCTTAGGAGAAGGTGATCAGGAGAAAATCGATAAGATAATGGGGAACTTAGTTTATTGGGTAATTGTATTATCACTTTTGATTACAGTATTTGGAATCTTTTTATCTCCTTATTTTTTAGATTTATTAGGAGCAAGTGGAGCAATCAAAGAGCTAGGTCTTCGATACGTGAGAATTATTTTCGCAGGGTCATTTTTTATCAATTATGTTCAATCATCTAATATGGTCATGCGAGGCGAAGGCCAAGTAAAAAAGGCTATGCTGATAATGGGGCTAGGAGCGATTCTCAATATAATTCTTGACCCTATTTTCATGATTGCGATGGGAGAATATGGAATAGAAGGAGCAGCCTTAGCTACAATCTTGGCTCAATCCGTTCAAGCAGGGTTTACCTTGTATTATTTCCGTTATAAGAGTGATGTTGTAAAGATAGGAAAA
This sequence comes from Facklamia sp. P12937, assembly GCF_050409505.1. Lineage (NCBI taxonomy): Bacteria > Bacillati > Bacillota > Bacilli > Lactobacillales > Aerococcaceae > Facklamia > Facklamia sp. P12937. Next base: position 150,577 of record NZ_JBNUPI010000001.1, on the reverse strand, counting down.
ATCAAAAAGGCTAATGAACTTTCTAAAGAAATGGTGGGGGTAGGTATTTCAGCTATGCTCATGCAGATTTTATTTATGGTTCAACAAAGCTTGTTATATCGACAAGCCTTTCAATATGGAAGTGATGAGTGGGCAACACTAATGGCTGCGACCTTGAGGTTTTATGGCTTCTCATTTATTCCACTTTGGGGTATGAGTCAAGCCCTTCAACCTATTATAGGGGCTAATTTTGGAGCGAAGCAGTATGCAAGAGTTAAAGAAACGATGAAGATTTTTATCCTATCAGGTACTATATTATCTTTAGTGTTCTACCTACCGGCACAATTTTTCCCTGCAAGAATATTTGGTTTATTTAATGTGAGCGAAGAAATTATCCAACGTGGAGTGGGGCATTTTAGACTGTTTTTCTCAGTATATATACTTTATGCAGCTATGAATATGGCAATCACATTTTTCCAATCGATTGGCAATGGTAAAAAAGCTGGGATTATTGTTCTGTTAAGACAACTTATTTTATTCGTACCAGCTTTGCTTATCTTACCTGGAATGTTTGGAAGTGGGGCTGTTTGGTGGGCAGAAGCACTAGTTGATTTGATTGTAATTCTTATTGCTTTAGCCATGATGGTCCAAGAAATAAAAGCTTTTAAGCAAACGGAATTGATTTAATTTTTAGTGCCAATTAACCAATGGTGGAGGGAGGAGAAGGCAACCCAATTCTTTAAGAGTTTATCTATATTACAAGAATGGTTACGTCTCTACTAAAAAGCTAAATGTTACTGCTAAAATGGAAATAATCATTAAAAGCCAATCTTTGCATAATTTTTTTGTTATATATGACGGATTATGGCAAGCAGTACTTAGAAAGAAATTTTAGCTCAGGTTTCACTACTCACTATAGATGAATAATTCTTGTGAAAGAAACCCATTTAGAAAGAAATTTAAAAGCAAAAGAATATCCGTAATACGATCAAGCACTTGTCTCTTAGAGATAAGTGCTTTTGATTATAATAGTTTTTAGTCATCGAGGCTTATGGTAAATTAAACTGGAAGGATTAGTGATAATAATGACGGTAATGAAGACTATAAGATGGATAGAAACAGAGGGTGGCTATTCGTTTAAAAATAAGACTACTTTAAAAGGGCAGCTATTACTTACAAAAATATTGAAACCATTGGGAGTCTTTCCGCTAATAAAGGATGGTCTAAAGAATTCAATCTTCTTTCATGGAATAAGTGTCCTGCTAAATAGGGCCTTGGAGATTGTTTACCTGATCATGATAAGATGGGCAAAGGAGTTACTTTAACGGATGAGGAAGTCAAGCAATTATGAGTTATTAAAAACAATGGAATCTTAACCGGTTAAAGGGTAATTTTAATCAGTGAAGGGCACTCTTTTTTAGGCGTAATGTTTAATGGAGCCAACAGTTAGGAGGCTTCGTTTCTAATCCTAATCAATTTACCTTTGAAGGGGAAATTTCAGGACTGAAATTAGCTACTTTTAAATTCTCAATGCCAGCAATAGGTCGTGGTTTGTTCACTAGCTCTCTTTCCCTGACATGAAATAAGTTCTAAGATCTTGAGACGATTAGGATCGGCGATTGCTTTTAGTAATAAACTAAGTTCTTTTCAATTCATTTACATTCTCCTATATAGACGGTTGTCTATCTATGGCTTCGTTTTACTCCTCATAGCTTGTAAGTCAAAAAAATAGAGTTTAAGCAGCAGGAGCGTCTTTTATATCGGTCATTCCGAAGTTAGATTCTCTAAATATTAACTATGAATAGCTAAGACTTTAAAGCGTTTTTTTGATAAAATTAATGAGACAAATCAATTGGAGTGAAAATATTGGAAAAAATGAATCGAGCGATTGCAAAGCTGATTTTATCGTTCAAAGAGCTAAATGGTATCGGCAATAAATCAATACTTAAACGATTAAAAGAAAATACAAACATCTTGCAGGTGGATAGTTTTAAGACACTAACTTTTTAACCAATTAAATATACCGATGCTTAATAAAGCTTTAAATTGAACAAATAAAAATTGGGAGACTATCTATCAAGCATGCGATTAGACACACACCTATTAGCATTTTCGACTATAGTGAACGTTTAGGAGAAGCCTTTCGATTAAAGCAAAGTTTCAGTGGAAATGTAAAATATATCGATAATCATTCTGCCCTTCCTATATTCCGAGAGGAAAGTGTAAGACAGTTCAACTTATTAATGGAAGAGTCTAGAGAAAAAAGTTGAAAGATTATCTATTGAAAGAAAGGAGCATGAAAAGACAAAAGCAGGAGTGGAACAAGCTGATTTATTTGAAGAGATAAGCTATGAATTATAATGCATTGTTAGAAAACCATCACTTTGTTTTTGGAGGAATAGTGTATCCTACTAGAACCAAAGCCTATGCTGGAACTTTTTCATTTTATAGGAGGACAATAGGTTACAAAGTTTTACTAAAAAGCCTAAATAATAGAAAGATTACAAACGGACATTCACTAACCCCACCTATAAACACTAAAAAAAGGGAGTGAATTTCATGAGAATTTAGCAATCTAATTAAGGAGCTGATTTATATGAATGAATTAGAATTAACTTTAAAAACAAATCAATTAGTAGAAATTTATTCTGAATTTAGTAACAAAAATGAAGAATATTTTTCACTTGGATACTTAATTGCAATTGAAGACGACTTCTCAACTCTAATTTCAATTAATGAATATGGAATGATTGAGAGTTTTCAATATAGAAAAAATGCATTTATATCCAATATCGTTTCTTCAACTTGCTATCTTAAAAATTTTAAAAAAATAATTGATTATAATAAATCAATTAATCTTTACGACCCATATTCACTGACCAAAGATTATGAACAACAATTTCAAGGAAAAGACCCAATCAATGAGCCTATCTTAGTGAATAAACAAGTATCTATTATAACTACCGAGAATGATTTTATACTTCAAGGTAGGATTATAGAAAAAACCAAGGAATCATTTGTTCTTTCTTCTTCAACAATCGATGATTTGACTGAAAATCAGTTATACGAAATCAAACATGAAGACATTGTCCTAATTGATTTGTTAAGTATTGATAATAAATTAATTGAACAAATAAAATAAATACAAGTCCTTGAATAAATACAATAGTGCCAACACATCAATAACTAAAAAAACAGGAGGAATTACATGTTAAAATTTTCGCACGCCATCGTTAGAACACCTAGTCAATCAATGTTAGAAGGTATTACGACTGGAATGTTCTCTAAAGAGCAACCAGTTTATGAAGATGCCTTGGTGCAACACGCTAACTATGTCAAAGCATTGGAAGAATTAGGAGTAAAAGTCACTGCTTTAGAGCCTTTAGAAGAATACCCTGATTCTTGTTTTGTTGAAGATCCAGCTGTGGTTATGGCAGAGTTTGCGATTGTGACTAATTCACCCAAAGAATCGCGTAATGGAGAAAAATATGAAATGAAAAAAGTACTTAAGGATTTCTATAAAGAAGATCAAATCTTTTACATTGAGGCACCCGGAACTATGGAGGGTGGAGATGTGATGCTAGTAGATAAGCATTTTTATGTGGGCTTATCCGATCGAACTAATCAAGAAGGGGCTAAACAATTTGACCAAATTGTGCGCCAGTTTGGCTATACTTCTTCAACGGTGTCGGTCACAGAAGGACTGCACTTAAAAGACTTTGTTATTTATTTAGAAAATAACAATATGTTAGTTAGTCCGGTGATGAATAAGGTCGAGGATTTCCAAAAATATAAGCGATATGTGGTTGAAGCGGAAGAACTCTATGCCATCAACAGTCTTTATATCAATGGGACGGTGCTGGTTCCTGAAGGTCACCCTAAAACACAAGCACATATTGAAAGTTTAGGTTATCCTGTAAAAGTAGTAAATACTGATGAATTTAAGAAAATTGACGGTAGCTTAACGTGTTTATCTTTAAGATTTTAAGCTAATTAAAAAAAAAGTCCTGCTCAATGTACCGACCCCCTAAAACCTTGTTCGGGTTTAAGGGTCAGTACAATTGAGCTGGCTTTTTTATTCAATCACATTCTTGTTTAAAATTAATTTTTGAGCTAAGACCACCCAAGCGAAACTAATCATCCAGCCGCCTATAATATCCGAAGGGAAATGTACTCCTAGATAAACGCGGGAATAACCAACTAGAAAAGTATAAATTAAACCTAAAGTTAAAATTTTATAAAAGTGCTTGCTACGCCAACATAAGACCATTATGGCAAAGATAGCGGTAGAACTAATCATAGCATGACCAGATGGGAAAGAATAAAAGTTTTCTTCGATTAAAAGATTGAGCAAATCTGGTCGGTCTCTTTGGAAAATCAACTTTAGAATTGTATTAATAACCAAAGTTCCCGGAATAGCTATCAATAGGAAGTGCATTTTATTAAAGGCTCTTTTTTTAAAAAGCATTAAAAGGATGATGGCGAAAAAAATTAAGACTGGTATGGCACTTGAAGAGTGGGTAATAAAGAGCATGATTTTGTCCATCAAGGGATTTTGAAGGTCGCGTACCCAGCTTTGAATGGGAGTATCGAAAGTTACCAATTCATTTTTTTTAATTTCTAAACCTAAATGGACAAAAAGTGTGGTCAGTATGGTGAAGATAAAATAAGCACTAGTAATTTTACCAATAATTTTTTTGGTCATAAGGGCATCCTTTCTATTGAATACTTATAAATATTAACTATATAAAATCTTGTCAAAAACAACAAGTCTTAAGATGAAAAATGGGTAAATTTTACAAACAAAGTCAATTTTGATAGTATAAAAGCCCTGTTTTAAAATAAATTTAGGAGGAATGATTTGAAAAAGTTAAAAGAAATTTCAGTATATCATGCATCGCTTATAACGTCATTTTTATTAGTTATTTTAGGTATTTTTATTCCTAATGAATTAAGTGTTGGAACACAAATTTTAAAAGATCAGGTGGCAAACAATTTTGGTTGGCTTTATCTTCTACTCATTCCACTAATATTATTAGTTTGTATTTATTTCATACTTAGTCCCTTAGGCCAGATTCGCTTAGGAGAACCCGACTCAAAACCTGAATATTCGACCACTTCTTGGGTAGCTATGATGTTTTCCGCTGGAATGGGAATTGGGCTTGTTTTTTACGGAGCGGCAGAACCTTTGTCACACTTTGCTATTTCGACTCCGATTGCTCCAGCAGGAAGTCAAGAAGCGTTAGCGGATGCCTTTCGCTTTACTTTTTTCCATTGGGGGATACATGGTTGGGCGATCTATGGTGTGGTAGCACTTGCCCTAGCTTACTTTGGTTTTCGTAAGCAAGAAAACTACCTATTATCTCATACTTTAAAACCTTTACTAGGAAATAAAGCAACGGGCTGGATCGGAACAGTAGTGGATACAATAACGATTGTTGCCACTGTTATTGGGGTCGCAACTACTATTGGTTTTGGCGCAGCCCAAATTAATGGTGGGTTAAATTATTTGTTTAATATCTCTATTTCTAATAGTGTCCAAATTATTATTATAATTATCACAACGATCTTATTTATACTTTCTGCTATTTCAGGTTTAGGAAAAGGGGTTAAAATTCTTTCCAATTTAAACCTGCTTTTAGCGGGCTGTCTATTAGCCATTGTCGCTATTGTAGGCCCGACTGTCGGTGTTTTAAACACATTTACAGAATCATTGGGTAATTATTTACAAAATTTTATTGAAATGAGTTTTCGATCAGCCGCTTTTGATAGGGATAAGAGGGAGTGGATTAATACTTGGACTTTGTTTTATTGGGCATGGTGGACTTCATGGTCGCCCTTCGTGGGGATTTTTATAGCCCGTATTTCGCGCGGACGCACCATACGTGAGTTTTTAACGGTGGTACTTCTACTTCCTACGCTATTAAGTTTTATTTGGTTCTCTACTTTTGGAACTTTAGCAGCCAATGTTCAAATGAATATAGCCGACTTAACAGCTTTTGAACCCGAACAGTTGCTATTTGCAACCTTTAACTATTATCCTTTAAGCGGCCTTCTTTCTTTAGTGGCGATTATTCTTGTTGTCTCATTTTTTATTACGTCAGCGGACTCAGCGACTTTTGTTTTGGCCATGTTGTCGGAAGAAGGTAATATCAAGCCTAATAATAGAACTAAGATTACTTGGGGATTTACACTTTCAATTATTGCGGTTGTCTTACTATTGTCTGGCGGTTTACTAGCTATTCAAAATGTCTTAATAATCGTTTCCTTACCCTTTGTTTTCATTCTTATTTTAGTTATTTTATCCCTCATCAAAGAATTGAATCATGAACAAAGAGAAATGGGCTTAACCATTACACCAGACCGATTACCTAATTCAAACGATCCCTTTAAATCTTATGAAGATTAAGTGGGCGACTTATTTAAACTTCCTGTATCAGCAGGAGGTTTTTTTAAGCCGTCTGGTTTGCCACCGAATATGGATAAGAGGATGCTTTTAATAGAGAAGGAGGGGGTTAAATGGAATATAGTCGTGAAGAAAAAGATTTTGTAATTAGTTATTTAAAAGATCCGAATAGCTATCAAGATGCTTTTAAAAAAGAATTGCAAGCTTTTATAGAACTTACAGAGATCGGTGACTTATATATCAACACTTTATTACAGGAAATGCTTCAAGAAGATATGCTTCAACTGAATGACCCGCCCTATACGGAATTTAAATATAAAGGATTAAAATTATTTTTATCCTAACTGTTTAAAATTTTAACAAATGTATTTATAGCAACCCTAAGGACGTTTTTACGAGTCGCTTTATTAGCCAATTTTCTTAAAGTGGCGTATGATTAAAATATGCAGATGTTACAGATTCAAAAATAAATTATAAGGGGGAAATAGAATGGAGCGCTTAAAAGATAAAGTGGCAATAGTAACAGGCGGGGCTGGTGGAATTGGTTCAGCCATTGTCCGCGCCTATGCTAGAGAAGGGGCAAAAGTAGCAATCGTCGATCTTAATCAAGAAAAAGGCGAGGCTTTAAGCCGTTCTCTAAATGAGGAGGGATATAATACCTTCTTTATCAAGACTGATTTGACTAAAAAATCAGCCTTAGAAACGTGCATTCAAGGGGTTGTTGACCGCTATCATCAAATCGATGTGTTGGTCAATAATGCTCATGCTTCAAGGATGAAGAGCTTCTTAGATATTACAGAAGAAGATTTAGCTCTATCAATGGAGTCTGGTTTTTATGCTACCTTTTTCTTGAGCCAACTAGCTATTCCATATCTTAAAAAGACTAAAGGAAATATCATTAATTTTGGTTCAGGAGCAGCCATTAAGGGTGATAACCATCAAGGGGCTTATGTAGCAGCCAAAGAAGCGATTCGTGGGATTTCGCGTGTGATGGCGAATGAGTTTGGTAAAGATGGTATCAATGTGAATGTCATTTCACCTATAGCCTATTCTGAAGGTGTCGATGCTTGGCGTGCTGAAAACCCTGAATATTATGAAAAAGTCGTTCAAGGTATTCCACTCCAAAAATTTGGTGATATTGACAAAGATATCGCACCAGTCGCAGTTTTTCTAGCAAGTGATGAATCACGTTACATCACAGGTCAAACATTTATGGTCGATGGAGGAAGTATTAAATTATATTAGGAGGAAACAAAATGGAAAGATTAGAAGGTAAAGTTTTAATTATTACTGGCGGCGCTCAAGGGATGGGGAAAGTGCATGCAGAGGTCGCTTTAGCTGAAGGAGCTAAGGTTGTCATTACTGATATTAATGAAGAAAAAGGGAATGAAGTTGCTAAAGAACTTGGTCAAAATGTTCTATTTGTTAAACAAGATGTGACCAAGGAAAGTGACTGGAAAAAGGTAATTGATGCGACAATGGATAAATGGGGCAGGATAGACTCGCTCGTTAATAATGCAGGTATCACTTATAATATGAAAATTGAAGATGTTTCATTAGATGATTACATGAAAATTGTGAATATCAACCAAGTTTCCGTCTTTTTAGGTATTAAAGCCGTAACACCTATTATGAAGCAACAAAAGTATGGTTCTATAATTAACATTTCTTCTATGAATGGTTTAGTAGGTGGGGCGATCGGATATACAGACACTAAGTTTGCGGTTAGAGGAATGACGAAATCAGCAGCGAGAGAGTTATCTCCATATAATATAACCGTTAATTCTGTCCATCCTGGTGTAGTACACACACCAATGTTAGAACAACCGGGTGTTAAGGAAGCGGTTGATAAATTTAAAGAAACTATTCCTATGCGCCGAGTGGCTCAGCCTAAAGAAGTTTCTAATTTAGTTGTATTCTTAGCTTCCGATGAAGCAAGATATTCAACTGGATCTGAGTTTGTCATTGATGGAGGAGTTACAGCTGCTGTTTAAAATTAGTTAGTTACTAGCTTACTCTTATTTTAAAAGCATGCTATCGAATTCACTCAATTATTTCCTATGACACTTTTTAATGCTATAATATAATCAATAAAAAAAAGAAAGGTTTGATAAAATGTTGAAATTATACTATGCACCTGGTACTTGTTCCTTGGCTTGCTGGATCGCTTTAGAATGGTCTGGTCTTGAGTATGAAACCATTCGTGTGGATTACAATGATCCTGAGTATCGTAAAATTAATCCTTTAGGAATGGTTCCTGCTCTTGAAATTGGAGCCGATCGTCCGATGACTCAAGCAGGAGCAATTTTACAATACATTGCTAATTCCGTTCCAGAAAAAGATTTAGGACCTAATGAAGGGTTAGAAAATGTTTTTGAGTTTGATGAAACATCTCTATTCCTTTCTGCAGATATTCATCCATCATTCTGGCCGTTCTTTAACCCACAGCGTTATACAACATCTGAAGACATAGATGTAATTGAAATGGCTCGTGCGGCAGCACCTGCTCGTATTGATGCGAACTTCAAACATCTTGATGATATTATTGGTGATTCTAATCACCTCTACCAAAATAAACGTACTGTGCTTGATCCATTAGCATTCATTTTTGCAACTTGGACTAAGAATTTAGAAAAAACGTATAAAGACTATCCAAACGTTAAGCGTATGGTAGAACATCTTAAGGAAGATCCAGCTGTTCAAAAAGTTCTTACTGAAGCTAATGAGTAGGTCAAAAGTGTTGATATAAATTAAAAATAAGAGACATGAAATTAAATTCATGTCTCTTATTTTTAAACAAAAACATTATAACAATAAGCTTTGTAAATATTTAAAATGACTAAGCAATGAGTGGTAAGTTGTATGTATCAACTATTTAAAGTGTTTTATTAAAGTGGATATAAAAAGTTAATCCTTTAAGATTAATCATTAAACCACTTTATTGATTTAATAAAGCTGAAAGATAGTGATTTTTAAATAGTATATTGTTTAATCAGTGAAAGGAAAGAGATGAATTTTATGGCAAGTATTGAAGTCAATAAAAAGGCACCAGACTTTGAATTAGAAGATTTCGAAGGAAAGACAGTTAAGCTTTCAGCTTTCAGAGGAAGTAAAAATGTAATGCTTGTATTAAACAGAGGCTTTATATGACCTTTCTGCCGCAAGCACATGATGCAGTTGCATAAAGATTATAATCAGTTTGAAAAAAGAGACACCGCTATTGTCGTCATTGGTCCTGAAAACGATAAAAAATTCGCAGACTACTGGCATGAAAATGACTTAGAATTTTATGGTCTACCTGATCCAAACCATTCGGTATTAAAATTGTATGGTCAAGAAGTAAATCTTTTTAAGATGGGACGGATGCCAGCTCAAATGTTGGTAGATAAAAAGGGTGAGTTGAGATATATTCACTACGGTCATTCCATGAAAGATATCCCTGAAAATAGTGAGATGTTAGATTTGATAGATAGTTTATAATCAATTAACTAAATAAAGAGCAAACAGCACACATGCTGCTTGCTCTTTTGTTTCCTAATCCTATCGAATTATTTAAGATAACTTGGATTATTTTTTAGGCATTTTTTCGTCCTTTAGAATTTCTAATTTATGTGACTCCATCGATTCAATTTCACTGTCATCTGGATCGTCTAATTTTTTTCGATCTTCTGAATTTTCCCAATTTTTCCAATCTTCTTGTGATTTCCATGAGCCTAAAACCACAATTAAATCCTCTTCAATGCCTCTACTGATTGATAAATTAATGAAACCTGGTTGATCATTTATGATTTCACGATTCGATAATTTATTGATGATGCTTTCTGTTTTGCCTACTTTAGGTTTTATATGTTGCATAACTAAAAACATTCATACCATCTCCTTTATTTAAACATTAGCAAAGATGGTATTTATCTTCAATCGATTTGCTCAATCTAACAAGGGATTATTTGTAGTTGTTGATTATTTAATAGGGTTTGGCTGGATGGAAAATTTTAGAATTTAATTTTCGGTGACTTCAACTATTAATTCGTTTGCCATTCATTCGCAGAATAGCATCTATTATTATTTTCAATTTCATTTGCAACAAATAATTTGTGTCCATCATAAAAATATAAGATTTGGTCATTAATGAGCAAAGCAAATGTATGGGCAATTTCAGAATCTTTATTGACTTGACTAGGATCGATCAGTTCAAATTTAGTATCGGCAGGAAAACTGGCGTTGGTCTTCAAATGCATTGCTTGAATGACTTGAACAAAGTCATTACTATTTTTAAATTGAAGCTTAAAATCATTATAATCATCAAGATAGTGATCAAAAGCTTTTTGAAGAATTTCATATGTTTTCTTTTCAACTAGGAAAGCATCTTCATTTTTAAAACTTGTAGCTTTTAATGCGATTCTATTTTCTTGTTCATCATCTAGACCAATCAAATGGTTTACATCGATCACAATTTCATCATTTACTATATAAAGACCAAGGTCTTGATAAACCCTAGCATTTTGATAATTTTCTCGCAGATCATATGCCATTGATTGATAAGGATATAAGCTTTCGGGTTTGCCTTGATTATTTAATAGTACTACCGGTGACACCGTTTTACGAATTAAGCCTGAGCCTAAGCCACCTTCAAACTCTTTGAGACCTCCTGTCAAGATAACGAGGTCTTGATATGGAGCGGGTATAGATTCAATTGTTTCATTCTCATCTACGTAGAAACGTATACTTTCTCCTTTTTCTCGTTGTGTAAAATAGTAGGCCATATTAAATAAGCCACTTTCTTCGATTGAGACAATGATATCTAAGTTAAGATTCAATTTAGGAACTGTTGCTTGTGCTTGATATATACCAACGTACTTTTCAATTTTTTCTGGTGCTTCATATAGACTATCGTCAGGATTAAGAATTTTATCAGGGATAAAATTAGCCTTAATGTGATGTCCTTGGTGATGACCGTCTACTTTCATATGGTTTGTTTCTTTAACATCAGCTTCTGCTTGTGCGAAAGTGGCGTGTGGAAAAAGTAGATTAAGGGTTAAGGCAGTTAAAATTAATAAAGTAATAAATATTCTTTTCATTAGTTCACACCTTTCAGCAATTAGTTGGGTTTAATTCCGTCAATGTATTCATAAGTATTTCCATGATTATCTATTAATTGTCCAGACTGTTGCACAAAAGAAAAAATTTCTTCACCGAATAATTGGACGGTCCAATGATCGTTATTTACAGTGATAGTTGGGCAGGAAATAGTGAAATAATTATAATCATTTTTTTGTGTATATGAAATGTCAGGAATCGTTTGATTAATCAAGTCTAAGATATTTCTTTGTGTCATTTCAGGTGTTATCTGATCTACAATGGCTAGATAAACTTCTTTTAAGTTAATTGGAAGATTATTTTCTTTCTTATATCTCTCTTGAACAGATATAGAATAATTCTTAAGGTCTGGATAAGGGTAAGCATTAAATTCGAATAACCATTCTATAAATTCTTGATCAATGGTGTCATCGTGATGGTCTTTGTTTGATTTAATATCTTTTTCCACATCTTGCTGTTCATTATCATAGTTATCTTCATGGCCGTGTCCATAAACAGGGTGAGCATACCTTGATTCATTTTTAATATAGATGATTAATTGGTTTTCTTGAAAAAGCAATCCTTCAATACTACTTGCTTCAGGGGCTAGATAGTATCCGCTGAAAGGTAATTCTTTCATGCTTGAGCTTTCAGCTTTAACAAGAGAACAAGGTGAGAGTAGGGAAATAAACAAAAGGAAACTTGCTAAAATAGATTTAAGTTGCATAAGATTCTCCTTAAAGAATAAAAGCACAGCCTTATCTTAGCTGTGCTTTTTGTGACTAATGTATTAATTATTCAGCAGAGCTTTCAATTACTTCTTCAGGTTCTTCTTCAGAGTTACTGCTTTCTTCAGCCGATGAATCTTCAGAACTTTCCTCACTTGTTTCAGAATCTGAACTTTCTTCAACACTTTCTTCAGAAACTTCTTCTACTTCAACTGTTTCTTCAGAAGCTTCTTCTTTATCGTTTTCCTCAATAGATCCAGAAAACTTCTTTGTTACTTCTAAAGGAGCCATTTTAGTATCGCCACCTTCATATAATCCCATGGCTGCTAAAATCTTATAGGCAATATCTGTATTTTCAAAATTACCTTCAAACATTGCAGCGCCAGCACCGATTGCAAAAACTGGAACTTTCTCAGGTGAGTGGTCAACAGTTGTGAATGCTAAACCAGCTTTACGTGCTAATAGACGTGTAGCAGCGATTGATAATGGTTCATATGCATGGTAGCCTTTGATAATATCTGCTTGACCCAGATTACGTTCTTCATATGGTTTCATTGTTTGTTCGAAAGCATAACGTAATTCTGCCAATTCATAAGGTGTTACTAACATTAAGTCTTTGGCTTCTTCTTCACCTTCTTCAGCCGCTTTCTCGACTTCGCCAGCAGTCTTCACAACTTCTTCTGCTTCCAGGTCAAAGATAAATCCGAAGTTTTCTTCTAGTAATGGAACAGCATCTTCAAAAGTCATTTCTGGATTTTCTTCTTTGGCCTTAGCAAAGATTACATCAAATTGTTCTTGAGAAACTTTTTGATTGTCTAGTAAATGGAAGTAAGAGTTATAACCTGTTTCCGAGTTTCCGATGGTGAAACCGCCGGTAGGATGATCAGCAGTTACAACGATTAAAGTTTCTTCAGGATGTTCATAGTAGAAATCAATTGCTTCTTGGATAGAGTCTTGAAAGTCAATCACTTCTTTAATAGTTGTTGCGGCATCATTAGCGTGCTCTGCCCAGTCAATCTTACCAGATTCTGTCATCATGAAGAAACCTTCTTCGTTAGCGCTTAGGACTTCAATTCCTTTAGCGACCATATCTGCTAATGTAGGTTCACCTTCTTGTCGATCAATCGCATATTTCATAGAAGAACCATCTGATTCAGAAAGAACAGATGCAGGTGCATAAACTTTCTCAGTGTCAGCAGTAATAGTATCGAATTCTTCTTGAGTATCTGCTACCATATATCCTTTTTCTTCTAATACCTCGTATAAGTCTTTTTGATCATCTTCAGCACCTGTTCGCTTACCAAGAGAACCCCCTGCAAAATATTCAAAGTTTGAAGCAGCCATTTGTTCACCAATTTCGTAATAATTTCTACGGTGTTCAACGTTTGAATAGAAGGCAGCAGGAGTCGCATGATTTAAAGTTACTGTCGATAGGATACCAACGGCTTTTCCCTGAGCTTGAGCTTTTTCAGCAATTGATTCTGTTTGTTCGGTATAGCCAGGTGTTAGACCAATGACGTTTGAATCAATCTTTACGCCATTTCCAAATGCGGTAGCAGTACCAGCAGAGTCCGGAACATAATGGTCAGCATCGGTTGGGTTTTGCAGACCAACAACAGGAAATTTAGCAAAATTTAACGGTTGAGCGACTGCTTGACCGTTACCTTCGTCACCATTATCTGGACCTAAGTAATATTCAGCCGCAGAAACAGGGATATTTCCCATGCCATCTCCGATAAATAAGAAGACATATTTTGCTCGGTTTTTAGAAATAAGAGATAAATCTTCAGTTAACGCACGGCCTTCTTCCAAGGTTGCTACTGGAAGTTCCGACCATTGACCTTCTTCTTGTTTAGCAGAAGTCATTGTAGGGGCACATACTGACATTAATACAGAAGCACATAATGATAGAATTACTGTTTTTTTCATTGGCTCAATCCTTCTTTATAATTTATTGATGATTTATTCATCTAGATATAAGTTAGCAGAGCATTGTAAATTTTTAGTAAATTCTAAGTAAAAGTAAGGTAAATTTTCAACAATTTATTAAGAAATGACTCCAAATTGTACAAAAGAGAATAAGATTGTTGCGACAAGAGTACAAAGATGAATAACTGGTATATCAATAGGCTACTAGACCAACATAAATGATAATAGCTACGGTATAAACAAGCTAAACACAGCAACTATTACTATGTTAAAATGTAATTATTATTATTTGTTTATAAGTTGAGTTAAAGTCCCCATAAATTTATGATTTTTATCCATTGAGCAAGTTTGTGGAACATTCAAAACACTTTGAAAGTTGTCTTAGTATCGCTGTATAATTAATTTATGTATTTAACCACTTTAACAATCTGTTTTTGATAAGATTAAGGAGAGCAATATGTTAGAAGAATGTATCTATTTTATTAATGGTTTTGGTGGCATGAAGGAAGAGAGTGAAATTTTTTTGAAATTATTGTCTAAAAAAGGCTTAGGAGTAAATTATCTCTATTTACCCGGACATGAAGAGGCCTTTAATGACAATGTAGTAGCTAAAGAAGAACTGATTAACTTTTATAAGGATACTATCGGGGAGAAACCATCTGTTATAATAGGGCATTCTATCGGGGGTGAAATAGCTGCTTTTCTAGCTGCACATTTAAGTAATATTACTAAAGTCATTTTACTTGATGGAGGGATTATCTCAAGTGAAGATTTTGGAGTATCACTGGAAGATGAACTGATCAATGCAAAACAGATCCTATCTAGCGGTAATTATAAATATATGAACGAGGAGAGCGCTTTGAATCTTTTGAGTCTTAATCATTCGATTCAGTTATCGATTACTAGTAAAGCATATAAAACACCTACATTGCTTCTGATTAGTGATCTTCAAGAGGTTTTACCGACCAAGCTAAAAAGATCTAAAAATTTAAATGATAATATAAGCATGAAAATTATCGAAAACGCGAGTCATGCTATCTATCAAGACCAACCTGAAAAAATAGCTGAAGAAATTGCTAGTTGGCTGAATATGACTAATTGTAAATAGCTTAAATTATCCTGGTCTTTGTTTGGCAATGATCCGATCTATAGGATATGCTGACATAGGTAATAAGAGGAGACTTGGTATGGAAATCATTAATGCGACTGCTGAAGTTGATCCATTATTTGTAAATGGGCAGTTTCAAATCAGTTTATGAAAGAATATATGGATAGATGGTTAGCCAACTATCAGGATTTACTGTCTGATGACGCCAAAAGAGTGTTTGTTGGTGGGAAGTTTAGCTTTTAAACAATTATTTCCCCATTAAAAAAAGGACTTTTTCAGAAAGCAAAAAGCGGTTCAAAGTAGTAGACTCATTTAGGCAAGTAACTGGGGGGTTAAATAAAAAAGTTATTCAAGCATTTGGCAAAGAGCTAGATTTTACAATTATGCTTTATTTAGGTTTATGTAATGGGGCAGGTTGGGTGGTAGAACTGGACAGAAGAACTTATATTCTAGTGGGAATTGAAAAAATGATCGAATGAGATTGGATGAGTAAAGACCGTATGTATGGACTTATTTTTCAAGAATTAGGGCATGTCTATCATCAACAATATGGTAATTTTGACCAATTTGAGCAAGGTGAAAACTATTTTTTATGGTTACTCTTTACCGAAGGAATTGCAATGTATTTTGAGCAAGTCTTAGCAGGAAATTTGAATTATTTTCATCAAAAGACTAATGGATGGTTAGAATGGTGCAATCTTCACTTAACGACTATCAATAAAGATTTTGATAATGATATCAGCAAAATGACCACTGAGAATTAAATTTTCTTTGGTGATAGGGTAAGATGTCAAGTAATACCCGATTGTGGATATCCAGGAGCACTTTTTGTACAATATATCTGATCTAAGGTTCATTTTAATCAAGTGGGGGGTTTTTGGCTGGATTTTTTAAATTGTAGCTATATTCGATGACTGATCATAAAGTATGTTGTGACTTAGCAAGGTATAGACTGAAGGGTATTTTAGGTTAACCTAAAAATTTATTGCAAGTACTCTAATTTTGTTATAAAATATTATTAGGGAATGGCTGTAGCTTTATATAATTAATTAAGTTTAATGGTGACATTGAGTTTTTATATAGTAAGTTTAGAAGTCTAGTTAATCGCTAATTCTATATAAATTCTTAAGGGATTTAAGCTTTGAAGGCCAGTCCTATATCTTATTAATTAGTTAAAATGATTAGTTATTAAAGGAAGTGGTGTGAATAGTAGTGATTATTTTTTAAGCTATTCTTTAGAAAAATATTTAAAGACTAGCCAGAATAAATGAAGAAGTTCTCTATTATTAGAATGGACTCTAAAAAATCTTATTTAAAGAAAGGAAATGACTATGACAATCAATCAAGAATTAATACAATCATTCAAAACAAAATATCAAGCAGAAACGATCAATCATGCAGTAGAAAATGCGGTAGCTAAAGTTGGGTTCAATCAAGCTTCATTTAATAATGAGGCCGTGAGAGACCATACCTTCGTTTTCTCCGATGAAACAAAAAGAGGTAAGATTACCGATCAGAAGAAAAGCGGTCGTTGCTGGATGTTTGCTGCCTTAAACGGTGCGCGTGTAAATACAATGGAAGAGTTAAATTTAGAAACTTTTGAATTTTCGCAAAATTATACCCTCTTCTGGGATAAGTTAGAAAAATCAAACTTCTTCTTGGATTCTATCATTGAAACGGTAGAGGAACCTTTAAATTCACGTGTGGTACAACATTTATTGCAAGCGCCGGTCGAAGATGGTGGACAATGGGATATGTTCACAGCCTTACTACAAAAGTATGGTTCAGTTCCTAAATCGGTAATGCCAGAAACTTACCATTCTTCTAATACTTATGAAATGGTAGCAATCATTACTAAACGTTTAAGAGCCTTTGCTAAAGAATTAAGAACGGCTTATCAAAATAAGGCTTCAAAAGAAGATTTGAAAGCAATGAAAGAAGATATGCTGTATGTTATATATAACATCTTAGTTAAAGCCTTGGGACAGGTTCCAGAGAAGTTCTCTTACAGTTACCGCGACAAGGATGGAAAATATCACCGTATTGAAGACATCACACCACAAGATTTCTTTAATAAGTATGTGGGTTGGGATTTAGAAGGTAAAGTCAGTGTAATCAACGCACCGACTGAAGATAAGCCTTTCGGACGGGCGTTCACTGTTAAATATTTAGCCTCTGTAGCCGAAGGCCACCCGATTACTTATATTAATGCACCAATTGAAGTGCTTAAAGAAGCTGCAATTGCTTCAATCAAAGATGGCAAGCCAGTTTGGTTTGGTTGTGATGTTGGTAAGATGAGTGATCGTGAATTGGGTATTATGGATAAAGACTTATACGAATATGAGGCTATCTTAGCTGAAGCGCCTCAATTAAATAAGGCTGAGCGCTTAGATTATGGGGAGAGTTTATTAACTCACGCCATGCTTTTAGTAGGTGTGGACCTAGATGCTGATGGTAAACCAGTCAATTGGAAGGTTGAGAACAGTTGGGGTGAAAAATCTGGCGATAAAGGTATCTTCTCAATGAGTGATCAATGGTTTGACGAGTATAACTATCAAGTGACTGTTGATAAGAAATACCTTGATCAAAAATGGCTAGATGCTCTTAATCAACCAGTCATTGAATTAGAACCATGGGATCCAATGGGATCTTTAGCTGATTGGAACTAAGATGATCCAGTTTAAAATAACCCCTAAATTTAATAATTAAATATAAACAAATAACTCCTTAGATCATGAAGACAGTATAATTTGCAGAGAGCATTATACATGTGTAATTATGAATCAAAGGAGTTTTTTGATCTGTTTTTTTAGAAAAAATAGAAATACTATTACAAAAAATATTAACATTTCGATCTGTCTTATTAAGAAGCTTTAATAATAGTCTATACATTCAACATTTTTAAATAATAGTCTATACATTCAAAACTTGACCAAATTTACTATAAAAGGTATATTTATTTTTTATAGTAAAAATTACGAGGAGGATCAGAATGGAACAGAATCAAGGACTGTTTAAAAAGCTCAGTGTCTTAATCTTAATGTTTATATTGCTTTTGCCTGTTAAAATGATTGTAGGTGCTGAAGACAAGAAGTTATCAACTATTAATAGTGAACAGATCCAAGAAGGACTTGAAGATCCTGGTGTTTTAAAAGTAGGAATGGAAGCTAATTATTCACCTTTTAACTGGTCGCAACCTTCTCTAGTAAATGGAGCGCTCCCTATTTCTAACTCTAAAGGAGAGTTTGGCAATGGCTATGATGTCCATATCGCACAAGAGTTAGCGCAACAGTTAGGTTTGGAATTAGAAATTGTAAAATTAGAGTGGGATGGTTTACCTCCAGCTTTAAATTCTGGTAAGGTAGATGCTATCATTGCTGGCATGTCGGTCACACCAGAGCGTAAGAAGGAAATTGACTTTTCTGATAATTATTATGAAAGTCAGATGGTCCTGGTAGTTCGCAAAGATTCTGATTTTGTCGATGCTCAATCCATCGAAGATTTTTCAAATGCTAAAGTAACCGCTCAGCTAAATACCTTCCATTATGGCTTAATCGATCAAATACCTAATGTCCAGAAAGGGACAGCTTTGGATTCTTTTCCAACCATGATTTCTTCCGTCCTATCAGGTAAAATTGATGCTTATTTATCGGAAGAACCAGGAGCCATGGCTGCTGTAGCTGCTAACACCGACTTAACTTATGTAAAATTTACTAAAGAGAATGGCTTTGATCTGAGTCAGGTAGATACAGGAATCGCGATTGGTTTACGTAAAGGAAGTCCTTTGGTGGAACCAATTAATCAAGCTTTAAGTCAGATTGATGAAGAGGAACGGATAGCATTGATGAAAGAAATGGTAGAACTCAATCAAGGTCAAGAAAACCTTAGCTTTTGGCAAGATGTTCAGGCTTTGTGGGCTAGTTACGGTAATCAATTTATTCGTGGTGCCTTGAACACTCTATTCATTGCGCTGTTTGCAACCATTGTGGGGTCCGTGATTGGACTCTTGATTGCAGTGATCCGTTCAATGAAGGACTTGTTCCAAAAAGGTCGCCCTTCTTATTATTTGTTTAAAGTAGTTGATTTTCTTTTAGTTACCTACATCGAAATTTTTAGAGGAACACCGATGATGGTTCAAGCCATGTTAATTTTTTATGGTCTAAAACTATTCTTTGATATTGATCTTTCTTCAATGACAGCAGCTTTATTTATTGTTTCAATTAATACAGGTGCCTATCTATCTGAAGTCATGCGTGGAGGTATTCAAGGGGTGGATAAGGGACAATATGAAGGGGCAAAAGCAATTGGTATGACCCACGGTCAAACCATGCGACATGTGGTATTACCGCAAGCTGTCTTATCGATTCTACCAACTTTAGGAAATGAGTTTGTGATTAATATCAAAGATACTTCCGTTTTAAATGTTATAGCAGTGACAGAATTGTTCTTTGTTTCCAAGTCTGTCGCAGGATCGACCTATCAGACTTTCCAGACCTTCTTGATTACCTCAGTGATTTATTTTGTTTTAACGTTTACGACCACTCGTATTTTAAATTTAATTGAGAGAAAGGTGTCAGGTTCTCATTCTTATACAGTTGTTCAGTCTTCATCCACAGAAGCGGTCAAGGGGGTGAAAACACATGACTAATGAAAATAAAATCTTAGAGATTGCTCACTTATCTAAAAAATTTGGGGACAACTTAGTCTTAAAAGACATTGATTTTAGCGTGAAACAAGGAGAGGTCATCTCTATTATTGGCTCTTCAGGTTCAGGAAAATCAACCCTTCTGAGATGTCTCAATCTTCTAGAGCAACCGAGCGGAGGGGATATTCTTTATAAAGGCAAGTCAGTGATGACCAATCATTACCCTTTGAATCACTATCGAGCAGAAGTGGGAATGGTTTTCCAACAGTTTAACCTTTTTAATAATATGAATGTTTTGAAAAATTGTGCCATTGGACAAGTTAAAATCTTGGGACGGACAAAAGAAGAAGCAGAGCAAATTGCTATGGCCAACTTGACTAAGGTGGGCATGGCTCCTTATGTCAATGCGCGTCCTAAACAATTGTCAGGTGGACAACAGCAAAGAGTTGCTATTGCTCGGGCTTTATCAATGGATCCAGAATTATTACTGTTTGATGAGCCGACTTCAGCGCTTGACCCAGAAATGGTAGGAGAGGTATTAGATACCATGACCCAATTAGCAAGAGAGGGTCTGACAATGATAGTAGTGACTCATGAAATGGCTTTTGCCCGTGATGTTTCTAGTCGGGTTGTTTTTATGGACAAAGGTGTAATTGTGGAAGATGGCTTAGCCCAGCAAGTGATTAATGAGCCTCAGCATGAGCGAACTAAATTGTTCCTAAGTCGTTTTCATAAAGAGCAAATGTAAAAATTAATAGACCTAAAAGAGGTGATCTTTATGACCACCTCTTTTAATAAGATCTAATTAGAGCGATGGTGTTATAATAAAAAAGCAGCTAATAAACTTAAAAGATTAAGGATGATGTTATGGAAGCAAAAATACCAACAAGACTCTCAAGGGTGAGCCTGCTCTTAAAAGAAGAGGGCCTAAGTCGGTTAGCTCAATCAAGAGTGGTAGTATTGGGGCTAGGCGGAGTAGGTTCTGCTTGTGCTGAGGCGTTAGCTCGAGGAGGAGTAGGCTATTTAACGATAATTGATGGAGATATTATTGAAGAAAGCAATATTAATCGTCAAGCTTTAGCCTTTTCATCAACCGTGGGTAAGGTTAAAGCAGATGTTATGAAAGCGATGATCGCTGAAATCAATCCGGACTGCCAAGTGGATGCCCGTCAAATATTTCTAACCAAAGAAAATATTGAGGAAATTTTAACTGATCTAGTAGGAGTGGATTATATAATTGATTGTATTGATACTATCTCTCAAAAATTAGAAATTGCAGCCTTTTGTCAAAAAGAAAAATTGCCCTTAATTTCATCTATGGGGGCAGCGAATAAATTAGATCCGACTTACTTAAACTTTAGTAAAATAGAAAAGACCTCTTATTGTCCCCTTTCAAAGATTATACGTCTAGAGTGCCGTAGAAGAGGCATTAAAAATTTAGAGGTTCTTTATTCTAATGAACAACCCTTCAAAGTTGAAAATCCTACTGGCAATACAAAATCACAAACCTTAGGTTCGATGAGCTATATGCCACCAATTATGGGAATGATGCTAGCAGGAAAAGTGATCCGACGTTTGGCAGGGAAGGAAGAATATAAAGTTTGGTAAATCGAAGTAAGAAGGAGAGGAGAGACTATGAATTTATTAGATAGTCACTATCACTTTGATTTTATAAAAGATCAACAGGCTCGTCAGTTATTTTTAGAAACAATTGCTAAAGAAAAGCTTAAAATTGTGGCTCAAACTGTCACACCCTCAGGTTTTATTGAGTTAAAGGATAGCCTCAAAAAAATGGATTGTGATCAAAAGTTTCTGCCTTATTTATCTTTAGGTTTTCATCCTTGGTGGATTAAGTCTAAGGAACAAGCGAATAAGGAGTTAGCTATCTTTCAAGGAGAATTAGACCAATCTCTTTTAATAGGAGAAGTCGGTTTAGATTTTTCGACCAATGGATTGGAAAAAGCGGATGAGGACTTACAGATTTATGTTTTCTCAAACATTCTATCACTATTAGCTGAGCGTTTAAATAATCATTATGTATTATCAATCCACGCAGTACAATCAGCTTCAAAAGTATTGGACTTAATAGAAAGTCATTCTGCTAAGAATATTACGGCAATTTTACACCGCTTTAATGGAACCAGTGATCAATTAACCAGACATCGAGATCAAGGAGGTTATCTATCTGTTCATCCGACGATGTTAAATACAAAAAAAGGACGCGCCTATGTTCAACAAATAGCTGGAGATCACATTTTACTTGAGAGTGATTGGCCAACGGAGGATAAGATTATTTGTGATAGAAAAGAAGTTCAGCATATGGCTAAATCTTTAAAAGAACTTCTTAGGCAAACCGTCATAGATTTATCAGCCATCCGACAAGAAGAGATGGGACCAGTTATCGCTAGGACGCAAGCCAAAATTTATAAAGTATAAAATCACTCTGAAAGGGATAAGCCTAATATGAATATCGAACTTGTTAAGTTAGAGAAAAAACATCAGCTACTATTAATTGAGATGATCGAAGAATGGAAAGAAGATATAGAAAAAAATCAAACAGATGGTTCGCCATCGGCCATCTTTCGTCATGATCCACATGATTTTGGAGGATATATTAAGAGTATAGAAGATAAAGAAGCTGTACACTCAGACCGTGTACCGGATTCGACCTTTTTTTGTCTCGACCGCAATCGGAATGTTTTGGTAGGGGCAGTGAATATTCGCCATTATTTAAATGATGATCTTTTACTAAAGGGTGGACATATAGGAGACGGTATTCGACCGAGTGAGCGACGCAAAGGTTATGCCACAGCAATGATAGGATTAGCACTAAAAGAGTGTAAACGAATCGGTATAAAAAGGGTTTTAATGATTTGTAATAAAGAAAATATTGGGTCCGCGAAATCCATTCAAAAAAATGGTGGCGTTTTAGAAAATGAAGTAGTTTATCCTGATGGCACTGTCGATCAAAGGTATTGGATAGAGCTAAGGGATGAATAATGAAGTATTATCTTTTCAAAAATTGTTCTATTTTTTGAGCATACTTAACTAGAAAATGATGTGTTAAAGACAAAGTATGTGGTGAGTCGTTAAAAACAACTTGCAAAGGGCTTAAGGTATTTGTTAGAGTAAAAAAGTTAAAAACACAATTAGAAAGGTGACATTATTTTGCATTCGATAAACTTTGAAACATTTAAACGCTTTGCTTTTCCCGTTCATCTTGGAATTATCATGCCCTTAATTATGACTGCCATGCAGGGGCAAGTCGTATTCCCTGAAATGTTAGTTAAACTATCTGTTCTTTTACCCGTTTCAGTAATTCTTGGGGCTTATCTTCTTGATATACCAAAAATGTCTGAGCAATTCAATGAATTACTAGGTATCCAGCATCCAGAATGGTTAAAATTCGTAGTGGGACAATTCCCACCCGCCTTGATCTTTTCTTTTGTCATGGGCTTTCTTGGAGTATGGATGGAAGCGGGCATAAACGGCCAAGCTTTTTTGGGTGTTTTAAAGGGGCTTCCCTTAACAGTTTTTATCTCTATGATTATTCAAATGCTCGTGAGCCTATTGATTGATAAGGGCTATCAAAAATGGTTCTTTTCAAATTAAGCAGTTAATTAAATAGAAAAGAACGGTTAACTAGATAATTCTACTAGTTAACCGTTTTTGATTAAGGAAGATTACTATAAAAAGTAGCGGTTAGAGCTTGAACGGTTAGTGAAACGAGACTGATAGCTATCCAACAAGAGAGGCCAAGTAAAATGGGTTTTTTTCCTTCTCTAATTAGTTCACTTAATTGAGAGTTTAACCCGATAGCCGCCATAGCCATACTGATAAAAAATTTAGCGAGAGTTTTTATCAGGGGAATAAACTTTTCGACGTAACTATAGGTAAATGCATTTGTTGGAAGAAGGTCCACTATGGAAGTGACTAAGGCAGCTAAAATAAAATAGAGAATAAATGTAGGAAGTAAGTGAAAAATAGTGGCTTTTGCGTGTTCATTTTCCTTACGAGCTTGCATCAAAGATAGACCTATCGTAATGGGAATAATGGCTAGTGTTCGTGTTAATTTGACCGTTACTGCAGCAGATAGGATGCCTTCCACTTGATAGAAGCTTTCTGCTGTCGCTGCTGCGGCAGTCACTGAAGAAGTGTCATTAACTGCAGAACCTGCGAAGATAGCAAAACCTTCTGTTCCTAATCCTAAGTTATAACCTAAAGTAGGGAAAATCAAAGCAGCCAGTACATTAAAAATAAAAATAATTGAAATAGCCTGAGCAACTTGCTTATCATCTGCTTCAATAACTGGAGCAGTGGCTGCAATTGCAGAACCTCCACAAATAGCTGATCCGACCCCAATTAAAGTCGCTAATTTCGTTTCCATCTTAAATTGCTTATGAAAGAACCAAGCAACCAGTAGCGCAATCGAGATAGTAGCAACTATTACAGGTAAGCTTTTGCTACCAACTTTAATAATCATTGAGAGGTTCAAGGAGAAACCTAATAAAACAACTGCCCATTGTAGGATGTTTTTCGCTGAAAAGCGAATACCGAGATGAAAAATGGCATGATTAGCTAATTGGGGCTGAATGAGACTGATGATCATGCCTATTAAGATAGCAAAGACGGGTGCTCCAATAATCGCCAGTGAAAAGTTTCCAATCGATACACTAGCTAAAAGGCTAGCAAAAATAGCAATCAAGAAACATAAAAGAAGTCCTGGAAGTTTATTTTTTACTGAGTTCATGTAAAGAGATCTCCTTTAATTTTATATCACATCTATCCTACCAAACTTTATTAATTAATAAAATAACAAAAACCCTACTTTTTCTAATAAAGATAGGCGAACTAGTTAGGCATAGAAATAAACAATGCAGATAAGTAGGATAATCGTCCCACAAAGGTGGCAAATAAGAGATATACTAGTTTCTCTTTTATATTGCTTCATTAAGAGTTGATCATAGGAAGTGAGTTTATCTTTAGGAAATTTCCTTCTGCCGATAAGATAGAGTAAGATATTTGAAGAGTTGTTTCCAGCGATATTAAAAATACCCCAAAATTTGGGATGTTTTAACCCTCGCGCCTTAGCATCAATAATAGTCATTTTATAGATGAAGTAAGCTAATAAGCTGCCAGAAGCTAGCGCAATGGTAGCGACAATTACAATTATAAATATTTTGATAGTTTCATTCATTTTTACGCCTCCTATATTCTTTGAATGATTTCATGAATAATGATTCCTGCCGTTATGGCCATTATAATAAAAATAGCAAGTAGCCATTCGACATGGTTAGGCATCAGGTGATGGAGTATGAATAGTGCTAAGATGATAGTTAAACTAATTAAAATAATCTTAAATAAATGTTTGTTACTACGAACTACATTTGAACTTTCTTGATAATGATTAATCAATTTTTCGTCTCCTTTCATCAATTGATCCAGACTGATTTGATAAAGATTGCTAAGGTCTATGACACTCCGAATATCAGGGTAATTTTTCTCGTTTTCCCAATTTGAAACGGATTGACGAGTAACCCCAATTTTTTCTGCAACTTCTTCTTGAGTTAAATTTGCATGCAAGCGTGCTGTTTTGAGTTGTTGGCCAAGACTCATAATGTCGCCTCCTTCTGTTTTAAATTTAGCATTTTCACTTGATATGTCTAGCGAAAGTCTTTTACATTCGTAAAATAATAGTGGAAAAGATGTTTTACATGACCCTATCATCCATTTTAAGACCTTGATGGGCAAATTTAATCAAAAATTACTAATAAATGATATAATAGGCTCTGTTAAAAAATCTGAAAACACAAAATATCATGTTTGAAGTTAGGTTGGAACGAAAAGAGGGGGATACAATGAACAGGTTAAATTTTTGGTCTAACCAAGTACAGGGAATTCAAACGCTCTATTCTAGTCGTAAACTACGTTTTAGTAAGGAAAATGCCAATGCTTATCAAACCATTTTTAATATCGATCAAAAACTTCCTCTTAGAATTTTAGAAATAGGTTGTGGGCCGGGTGCTTTATGTCAGGTATTAAAAGATTGGTACCCGAATGCCAATGTAATTGGATTAGACCGCGATCACAACTTCATAGAATTTGCTAAAGAAAATATTCCTGAAGTTGAATTTTTAGAGGGTGATATTTATAAGCTTCCTTTTGAGGAAAATAGTTTTGATGTTATTCTTTCGAATACAGTGGTTGAGCACATTGAAACAAACACTTTCTTTAAAACACAGTATCATTTATTAAAATCCGGAGGAGTCTGTCTTTGTCTCAGTCAAGCTCAAGGGGTCATTCACCAAGCACCGGCTTTGCTTTCTTTTAATGAAGATGAAAATACCTTTTGGCAGCAGATTGAAGTCTTAACAAACGGCCAAGATGATAGTATCCAAATTTTTCAACTAGGTAAGTATAAATTAAACGAGCAAGAATTGCCTCAAACAATGGAAAAGTTTGGTTTCCAAGACGTCTCAATGTCCTATGTTACGACTCATTTGACCCCGGATAATCCACAAGTAAGTGATCGCTTGGCTCATGCGATGATTGAGAGCGACCGTCTCGGTGATCTTGAAATATTGAACAGATTATTCAAGAATCCCCTTTTAAAAGAATTACAAAAAGACATTGAACAAATGATTGCAAAGACCAATCAAAAGTATGATAAAAGATGGGTGCTTTATCAAAAGGGCCAAAAACAGTGGGATACGAAGATTTCTACTACCAACGTCCTTAGAGGAATAAAATGAAGCCATTAAAACTTATTGAAAGATCTTTTTTCTTTCACTAAGTTTTTGGTGATTGTAATTAGTGCTTCAACTTGTTACTATTTATTGAGATATGGAGGAGTAGCAATGAGAAATTTAGATTTATTAAACGGTAAGATATTTAAAACAATGTTGAAATTATCGACGCCTTTAATGTTAACTGCTTTTATTCAAATGACTTACACTTTAACCGATATTGCCTGGATTGGAAGACTCTCTACTGAGGCTGTAGCTGCAGCAGGACAAGTTGGCTTTGCTTTGTGGATTGCTTCGAGTTTGATGTTGATCCCTCGAATTGGAATGAGTGTCCTGACGGCACAAGCCTATGGGGCACGAGATGAAAAGACAGCACGCTCTTATATTAACAATGGATTTTGGTTAGCCCTTATAATGGGCCTTGCTTTTGGAGGCCTCTTAATTTTATTTAAAGATCCCTTTATTAATTTCTTCCAATTAGAAGATGACGTCAATCAACTGACTGAAGAATATTTGATTGTGATTGCTTCGGGTGTTTTTTTATTTTTTATTAACCCTGTTATATCTGGGGCCTATAATAGTTTAGGTAATAGTAAAACACCTTTTGCCGTCAATACTCTCGGACTGGTTATTAATATTATCTTAGATCCCATCTTAATTTTTGGCTTAGGGCCTCTTCCAGCCCTAGGGATTAAAGGGGCTGCTATGGCAACTATTTTTGCTCAGTTTATGGTATTTATTTTGTATCTTTATGCTATTTATCGCCAAGGAGATTTACTTTACCGCAGTCGCATCCACTTGTGGTCATTTAACAGTAAGAATCTAGGGCAAATCATTAAAGTAGGACTACCACCTTCTATTCAGTCGAATGCACACGCTTTAGTCAGTGTGTTACTAAATCGTTATGTTGCTTCCTATGGCGCTATGCCTTTAGCTGTTACCAGTGTGGGGTCAAACATTGAATCCATTTCATGGATGACCACTGAAGGTTTTGCAGTAGCGATTACGGCTATGGTAGGGCAGAATTATGGAGCTAAACTTTATGAACGAGTAGAAGGGATTTATCAAACGACCATTCGCTCCTTATTAGCCATTGGTTCATTTGCGACCTTAGTTCTTATCGTATTTAGAATGCAGTTCTTCAAGCTATTTATACCAGATGACCAGCAAGCTATCGCTTTAGGAGCTGTTTATTTACTTGTCTTTGGTTTAAGCCAATTATTTATGAGTTTTGAAATTGGTGGAAGTGGCTTCCTTAACGGTTTAGGAAATACTCAAGCCCCTGCAACTGTGAATACTGTTTGTAATTTGTTGAGAATCCCATTTGCTTGGCTGTTTATGCCTAATTATGGTGTGGTTGGAGTTTGGATTGCTATGTCTCTTTCCACTGCTTTAAAAGGAATAATTATTTACTTATTAGCCCGTAAGAATTGGAAAAAGCTCTACCTGTCTCATGCTAATTAGACATAAGAAAGTAGAGCTTAAATTAATTAATTATTCTCTTTTAAATTTGACACCCAATCTTTAGCATCTTGCACAATTTGAGGCGTAATTTGATGGGTATGTACCCATTCAATGGATAGGTCTGCTTGAACATTTGTTAATTTTTTAATTAAGTCATTGTTTGCTTGCATACTACAGATTGGATCTGCCTCACCCATGGATAAGAAGAGTTGATGATTTGATAAATCTTTCTGCTGATCAATGGCCATAGGGTAGAGTGGGGCAAATAAAATTCCTTTATTAAAGCTTTCTGGATAGTGAATTAAGATATTTAAAGCAATATTAGATCCGTTTGAGAAGCCAATGAATATTACTTTACTTAAATCAAATCCTTTTTCACTACTCATCTTTTTGATGAATTCAACAAGCTCATCACTTCTTTCCGCTAGATCTTCTAAATCATAGAGACCTTCGGCCTTCCGTTTAAAATAACGGAGGGCTCCATTTTCGTTAACAGTTCCTCTTATAGAGAGAATATTAGCTGAAGATGAGATTTCTTTGGCTAAAGGAATAAGGTTAGTTTCGTCTCCTCCTGTACCGTGTAACAGGACAAAAGTGTATTCAGCATTATCAGCTGCGTGATAGATATATTCCATAATTACCTCCTACTTTGGTCTTTCAAGTTGAATGGTCTGTCCTAAAGTTGCATAATCATTACCCGCTAAACGACTGATCGGTTTTAACTGATCAGCAAGCACATAAGAATTCTGGTAAACTTCCTCAGAAAGATGGAAATGTACTACTCGCATCAAGAATAAGTCAGCTGAAACTTCTTTACCATTTGATGATGGGATCTCGATGTGTTGGTGTAATACTGTTTCATACCTTACTTTCATCTCAGCTATACCAGGCGTTTGAATTGTTTGACTGCTAGCAAGAGTGAATTGGGTTAAATCCAATTCACTCTTATTTTTTGGCAAATTGCTAGCTGTCAAATTGACTTCTTGTAAATTTTCTTGGTCTACGATGTGGAAAACGGCTTCTTTATTAGCTAGGATGTTTCGAGCGGTATCCTTCATCTTACCTTTTCTTTGAATGGACACCATGAGGATGGGTGGATTGTAAGCTACCATATTAAAGTAGGAAAAGGGTGCTAAATTTAAGCTTTGATCGTCATTTTGTGTGGCTATCATTGTAACAGGTCTAGGGATGACTGAACCAATTAAAACCTTATACTGATCTTTAGGTGATAAGTCTGTAACTTTATAAGATAACATATTATCTACTCGCCTAATCCACTATAAATTTAGGCAAAGATGACTCGATTTCTGAACGCTTAGACTCAAACTGTTCAGGTAGTTTTAATTGACTACCTAAATGATCGAAATCTTCATCTACTTGGAAGCCAGGTTCTTTAGTAGCAAATTCGAAAATGATGCCACCTTTTTCTCTTAAATAAATCGATTTAAAGTATTTACGATCTTTGACAGGAGTCAGATGATAATTCGCTTCTTTTAAATGGTCATGCCAAGCTTGAAGGTCAGTCAATCGATCAACTGACCAGGCTACATGATGAACAGTGCTTATGCCAAAACGTCCTAGTGGTTGTGCCTTTTTTAAAAGTAACACACGGTGTTTTTCAGGTCCACTTAATTCGATGTGTAGGTATTCGTCAGCTTCTTCAACCAATTTGGCCCCCATTTCACGTGTTAACAAGTCAAGAGTCCCTTGAGGGTTGGTAGATAGGAGTACCAAGCCATAGAAACCGATAATTTCATTATTGTCTGAGCTTGTCTCTGCTTCGACTAAAGCAATATCTAGATCATGAGGATCTGAAAATTCTAAAGTGGCTGCAGAGAACATATTACTCTTATGATAAGTAATCTCATGTTTTTCTAATTGATTTTGCCAAGCTGTGAGGCTGCCCTTAGGAATAGAAAAAGCAATTCTTCCGACTTGCCCCCCGCCTTTTGTCCCTTTATGGTCATTATCCCATGGGAAGAAGGTCATAATTGTTCCATTATCAACCTTCGAATTCGCAAAATAGGTATGATAAACAGAAGGGTCATCAAAATTGACAGTTTGCTTAACAAGTTTTAAACCGAGGACTTTTGTATAAAAATCGTAGTTTTCTTGCACATTACCCACTATGGCACTAATATGATGAATACTTTGAATTTTATCAACCATGATTTATTCCCCTTTCCAAACAGTATCAAATGGGCGAACTTGACTTTCGATTGATTCTCTTTGACCTTCTAAGAATGGTGGTAAAGATAAGATTTCACCCAGATTCTCATAAGATTCGTCTCCCATAAAGCCAGGTCCATCAGTAGAGATTTCAATTAAAATGTGACCGATGCGAGCGTATAAAGCCTTAAAGTAATAGCGATCAACCAAACCAGAATTTCCAATTTCTAATTTTTGGTAACGATCTGCCCAAGCTTGAATCGCTTCGTCATCGGCTACTCGGAAGGATACGTGGTGAACAAGTCCATAACCTTGCTGCACTTGTGGAGTTTCAACGTCTTTGCGTAGAATAACTTGACCACCGTGTCCGCCTTCACCAACTTCTAAGAGTGCAACATCGTCATGTTCTTCGACAATACGCATTTCATAGATAGTTGTTAAGGCAGCTTTGAATTCTTCAAAGTAACCGACAGTAATTTCAATAGGCCCAAGGCCGTAAATAGCAAATTCTTCAGGAATAGGACCGTTTTTCCAAGGAATTCCTCCAGGGATACCCTCATTATTTTCATCTGAGAAGATTTGATAGGCTTGGCCATCTTCTTCTTCAAAAGCTAATACTTTGCTACCGAATAATTCTTTAATACCTTCATGTTTAACATTTTTTTCTTCAAAACGTTTTAAGTAATATTCTAAAGCCTCATCAGATTTTACACGCAAACCAATACGGGAAATTGAGTTTGTTCCTTTAACGCCTTCTGGTAAGTTAGGAAAATCAAAGAAAGTTACATCCGTACCAGCATTTCCACGGTCATCAGCAAAAAAAGTGTGATAAGTATGGATATCATCTTGGTTAACTGTTTTCTTAACCAAACGTAAGCCTAAAGTTTTTGTCATAAAGTCATAGTTTCTTTCTGCGCTATTTGTCATAGCTGTCACGTGGTGGATTCCTAATAAGTTGTTCATAAAATTTCCTCCTTTAAATTTAGAGAGTCAAAGCATTTAATAAGATTCGATTTTGTTATCTCGAATTCGAATTAAATTTAACATGAATGAACAGAAAATGCAAGCATTTTGTCTCGAATTTTACATTTCGCATTGTTTTATTATTTATTGAATGGTTTTTAGTATAAATTAAGAGTGTGAAGTTGATAAGGAATGTGTCTTGCAGTCAGTCTGTAATTTGCTAAAAGTGTGACGATCGAAATGTTATCTTATGATAATGAAGATTTTGTAGCTTTTAGTCAGCTGAAAGTCAAATTGAGAGCGAAGCTTATAAAAGTAGAAAGTGAAACTTAATTTAGAAAGTGCATTAGGGATATGGGAATTGCAAAAAATGCAATCATTGAGCTTGTTAAATTGGCACCTTTAGGAGATCCACTCGAAATTCGAGTGAGAGGTTATCAACTTTCGATTCGTAAGAGTGAAGCTGAATTAATTTAAACAACTCTTTTATCGGGAGGAGCGAAGCATGCGTAAAATTACCTTATTAGCTAATCTTAATTGTGGGAAGACCACACTTTTTAATCTGCTCACCGGATCTAATCAAAAGGTCGGAAATTGGCCGGGCGTGACGATTGATAAAAAGAGGGCTAATTTTAAACGAATCCTACCACGGTCATTGTTGATTTACCAGGCATTTTTTACCTTCCTATATAAAAGAAACTTTGTCACACGACTATCTATTAGATGAGCAGGCTGATATGATTTAAATGTAGTAGATGGGAATAGATTTGAAAGAAGTTTTTATTTAACTATCCAATTATTAGAGTTAGGAATCCCACTGGCTATTGTAGTGAATAGGGCAGCATAAGTTAAAAAAAGCATTGAATTAGATTCAATAGTTTTATCAGAATTCTTTCATTGAGTTGTTCTTTTCATTTCTGTTAATGAATTTTAAAACCCTTATGATTCTTTTCATAATTGTAGGAGGTTTAATTTATCTCCTAAAAAAGAATGGTAATCTTTTAAAGCCGGAAAGAACAAGTGGACATCTTGTACTGTAACGGATTGTCCTTTGGCCGGATTGAATGTTAAAACACCCACCAATATAGTAGGATGTTCCTGTGATAAAGTATCTGATGAAGAGCGACTAGTTATTCAAAGAGAAATTGCTCAGGCCAAAGTTAAATTTCAAAAAAATTAATAACTAACAGCTCTACTCTTTATATTGGTTTAGGCTGTTTTTGAATTAAAATAGAAATTTCCGTTCTTGACTTGACCGACTTTGAAAAGTATGAGACTCTAAAAAAGAAATAATAAAATAGAGAGGGCGTTTTGGATGCGAGATTTATCTTTTTTTAAAAAATCGATAATAATACTTACACTGATCAGTCTTGTAAATCTTTTGTATCCATATCAAGTCCTGGCTTTGGAGGCTTACTATTCTAAAAGTATTTATGTTTATAATTTAACAGAAGACAAAACCGAGCTGTCTTTAAAAGCCAACGTCTCTCGTAAACCTGCTTCCTTAGTAAAAATTATGACAACACTTGTTGCACTAGAACATATCGATAATCTATCAGCCTATGCTCCAGTGGATGAAGCCAGTTACTATCAGGCCATAGAAGAAGGCGCAGCTATGGCGGGTTATTATCCTTATGAGTCAACCACTTTTCGTGATTTGCTCTATGGCACCATGCTTCCTTCAGGAGCTGAAAGTGCAAATTCATTAGCACTTAATGTAGCCGGATCCAAAAAGACTTTTATTAAGTGGATGAATGAAAAAGCTGAAGAATTAAAATTAAAAAAAACTAAGTTTAAAAGCGTGGATGGCATGGATCAAGCAGGTCAAGTAACTACTGCTAAGGAAATCGCTATGTTATTGAAAGAAGCTTTAAAAAATGGTCATTTTGAAGCAATCTTTAAACGTAAAGACTATTTATCGACGGCAACTAATGCCCATCCCTCAGGTGTTTATATGGAAAGTACTGTTTTCAAAAAATTGCGGGAATTTTATCAAGACGGTTTTGAGATTACTGGTGGCAAATCTGGTACTACCTATGGAGCCGGCTTATGCTGGGCCACTTTAGCTGAAAAAGATGGTAAAGAATATATAGTGGTTGTCATGGGTTCAGAATTAAATGATCTTAATAACCGAGTAGAAGGACAAGTGCTGGATACACTTAAAATTCTTTCAGAACTATAGTAAAAAACGGAAGAAAACTTATAAATAATATTAAAAAGGACTCTCAAAATGTACTGACCTCCTAAATCCGAACACGGAATTAGGAGGTCATATGTATGTTTAAAGATAATTTTGACTGGCGACTAAAGGTAGTAATAGAAAAGGAAAAGGGTGACGAGCGATGGAAGAAAAGAGCCATCGCGAAGATATGGATTGAGTTTTGCAAGCTTCAGGAATTAATTGTTTATCAGAAACTGCTTTAGAATCTTTTCTAAAGTGTGGGATAGCTTCAATGTTAATGAGGGTAAAATGTTCAAACTTATAACGCTATTCCATCGTTTTCAAGAGGTGAATTTATAGTAGATAATCCCGAAGACATAAAGAAAGTTCATGAGCTAGACTTAGAAACGGGGCAAAGGCTGTTCCCTGGTCGACAAGTTTGAGTAGTTACACAAGCAGACAACGAAAATGCATTCCTATATAATCACATTGTTATAAACAACCCGAATCCAATTGGTGTATC
Source organism: Facklamia sp. P12937 (assembly GCF_050409505.1). Taxonomy (NCBI): domain Bacteria; kingdom Bacillati; phylum Bacillota; class Bacilli; order Lactobacillales; family Aerococcaceae; genus Facklamia; species Facklamia sp. P12937. The sequence goes on along the minus strand of NZ_JBNUPI010000001.1, from coordinate 116,680 downwards.
AAACTATCAAGATCTAATAATCGTTGGGTAAATATACAGCCTAAGCACGACGAAATACTAGGAGAATTTGGTGCGAATGTAATTACTTATCAAAAGATAAAGCGATTAATTGTAGAACGATTAGCGAAATTAAAACTGCTGACAAGGGTAAATGTGTTTGGAAAGACGATTTAAGAGAGAATCCTAGAATCCCTAGCCAATTCTGAAGTTGTGACCATGAAGAAGTTTAAAGAGGATATATTATTAAATTATAAAGTAGATGCGAGGGAACGAAAGCATGGTAATTTATCCTATTAATTTATAGACGAAGATTTTATAGAGCAAAAAATAAGAGCTGATAAATTGGGAACTCTTTATGCTAAAGAAAAACTTCACTTAGCTATTGAATGAAATACGCAAGGTCAACCAAAGCCCGCAGGAAAGAAAACTGCACAAAAGAAATCGTCAGCAATAAAACGCTCACCAATCACACAAACGTCTCTAATAAACGTACAAGTGGTAGAAAACGACGGAAACAAAGATTATAGCGATCTGTTCAAAGAAGAACCTACACAAACAACAAAAAAGTTAAGAAGAAGGTTAAACCTAAAAAAGAAGATACACCAGCTTTTAAACCAGCAAATAATGAAGATTTTTACGATGTAAAGAGAAAGTCTGCTAAATCGATAGAAGACGTACAAAAAATAGTAAAAGAAAGATACGGGGAAGCTTTGATAGATAGCAAGTACAAAGAAACACTAGAATATAAGATAACTAAAGCCAAGGAGGAAGAAGCAAAAAAACAAGAACTACGTGATAGATAATTATTTACTTAATATCAAAAAATAAAAGTAGCTCTCAAAAGCTGAAAACTACTTTAAACAAATATTAACTTTACAACTTAAGACAGCTAACTAGCTTGAATACTCTGAGGACAGCCACCAAATAAAGGTAAATAAGTGAGTAAACTTATAACAGCCGTAAGAATACCAGCTATTTTATAAAACTTCTTTTTTCATTCATCACTTTCCTTATACCAAAGAAAGACAAAAATACCTAATAATATAGAAGATAACACTAAAATATTTTAAAAATAGAAAAAAAGAATTCATTAAAAGTTAGTTTATAACTCTAACTTTTTGGAATCACCTTATAGCCACTTTGATGTGGCTGTTTTTATCTAGTTTAAAGCTTTTTATAGATTGCTCTGGATACTTTCAACGTATGATTTTTGTGTTCACCAATTTTAGTAAATTTATTGGCCTCAAGTTAATTGACTAGATAGTTGATATATTATGCTTTAAGATCAATTTCTGTAAGCTAGCAGGCAATCCAATTGGCTGGAAGAAATTGCGTGTGGTTTCAATAGCTGTTTTTTCTTATCGTCTGATCTTTTTTAACCGTTAAAACTTTACTAATGATGATTGAGAAGGTATCGATAGGATTACCATTAAAAGCAGCAGTCATAAATTACTCCCACCAATGACTGCCCCCCTCCTGTGGTTAAAATAAAGTTCAAGCTTTCAGATTTTATTTTATCTACTGTTTTCAGAAGTTTTTCATAATATGAGATTGCACACAATCTCATAGACTTCACTCCAGTGACTTTGCCTCAGAATGATTACTATTTTATCGAAGCTAGCAACTTTTAGACAGTTTCTCAGCCAAAAATGATTAATACTCTGCTATTATTGGGAATTGACTGGACAATAATGTGTCCTAATTAAATGAGAAATGTGATGGATTATAAAATATGAAGTTTCTAATCGTCATAGCTAAGCCTTCTGTTATTTAATTTTTAAAGTAACAATCTTTTAAAAGCACTTTTAACGCTTATCGGATCTAATAATGCTATACTGAGAATTCGAGCTGATCATTTAGTCGGTTGATACTAAAGATAGAAAGGAAATATCTATGTGTACAGGAATTAAAATTAATTACCCCGGCGGACATGTTGCAGGACGAACAATGGATCTGGAAGCACCCGTTGACTACAATATACTTTACTTGCCTAAGGGGTATCCGGTAGCTGAAAATTTGCTAGGCGGCTTTCACCATTCTCAATATAAGATGCTTGGAGTTGGTTTTCGAAATATGGACCCTTTAAAGGATGGGGTCAATGAGCATGGTCTGATTGGAATCACCAATGATTTTGGAGGATTTGGCTTATATGATAATCAAGTAGATAAAAAGAAGAACAATGTTTCTGCTTTTTATTTTATGAATTATATCTTAGGTAATTGTCGCAATGTTGATGAAGTCTTAGCGATTTTACCGACCGTTCACATCTCAAGTCATGATATGAATGGAAATAAAGTCATCACACCAATTTTCCACTTTATGTTTTCAGACAGTCAGCAAAACTGCATTGTGGTTGAGCCTGAAAAGAAAAAACTAAAAGTCTACCAAAATCCTTATGGTGTCATGACCAATGCACCAAAATTTCCTTCTCATCAAAAACTCTTGCAAACTACTTTTAATCAAGAAAATTTGAACCAATTTAATGCTGCTAAAGACCTACCTGGTGGATATGATCCAAAATCACGTTTTTTAAAAGCTTATTATCTAGCACAACAAACACTTGATAATCATGACAGTCAGTCTGCCTTTGGCAATCTTTACCGCGTCTTATCTTCTGTTGCTTTACCTAAAGGCTTTATCCCTAACAAAAAATATCATTCTTACACACATACTGTTTATTTATCTGCTTATGATAGTCCATCAAGAAGGTTGACCATTCAATCCGCTCAAAATCAAATGGTTTATTCAATAGTTTTTGATGACATCGAAGATTTAAATCGAAGACAGGCTATATTCTTGCCGGCTGGATTTACTTATCAAACACTTAAATAAATTAAAAACGCTGGAAGTTATCCAGCGTTTTTTTATGGTGATAGGATGCGAAAGTGGGTATATTTTATTTGCCAATAGACTCATCTTTAATAGTCTTAGAAATTAAATTTTTTCGCAGAAAATCAATTCTGCCATATCGAAACTAAAATAGGCTGTTTGATCATCGTTATATGAAAAAATAAAAATACGATTTGTGTCATCAATCTTATCTAGGTGAATTCTTTGATTTAATTCAAGATTAATTTGTTGTAAGTATTCTAGTAGTTCATGTTTATCGATACAGCGACGAAACACTAGGTGGTCACCTTCACTAAATGATGATAGAGGTGTCCGATAAACTTCTTGATAATTATCAATTGTGGGAATAATACTTCCATGAGGACAAAATTTTGGATAATCTAGCAGTTTTTCTAATTTATCAAAAAAATAGTCACTTTCTAAATGTTCAATGGTTTCAGCATCGTTGTGAACTTGCGTGATGTCATATTTTAAGATTTTCATTAAAAAAAGTTCGGCAATGCGATGTTTACGCACAACCTTAATCGCACTTTCTAATCCTTGTCTGGTTAAACGCACTCCTTTATAGGCGATGGATTCAACAAGATTGTCTTCAACTAATCGGCTAATCATATCGGTTACAGACGGAGCTGAAATATTTAAGCTGTCCGCAATTAATTTATTTGAAACATATTCTTCACTACCGTTCAAACTGAAAATCGCTTTAAGATAGTTTTCTTTGACATTGGATCGTTTCATTATCTCTCCCTCTTTCATAAGCTTTTAATACCTTAGTCTTTCTTAGTGAATTTTCTTAGTAAATTTAGTATAACACAACTACAATTAACTAGACTAAAATAGTTTTTCACCAAACAAAATTATGATATAGCAATCACAAAACAAAAATATTAGACCCTCCTAAATAATTTATTGCTTAAAGGTAAAAAATAGTGTACACTCTTACTAGTGAAGAAAGGAGTATATATATATGATTCAAATTAAACATTTGAATGTTGATTATTTTGGGCACAAAGCACTAGTCGATGTGAACCTTGATATCCCATTTGGATACAGTGAGGGTATTATAGGGCCGAATGGCGCTGGAAAATCAACCTTAATGAAAGCAATGTTAGGAATTATTCCTAGCAGTGGAAAAGTGACTTATAATGGCGAGGACATTAAAAATAAATTAAGAAAAATTGCCTATGTTCCTCAAAAAAGTGACTTAGACTTAACTTTTCCCATTACAGTTGAAGATACTGTTTTAACAGGAACTTACCCTAATTTACCATTATTTAAAAGACCAGGTAAGAAGGAAAGAGAAATTGTGGATTACTGTTTGGAGCAAGTAGTGATTGAGGATATTCGAAAAAAACAAATTAGTAATCTATCTGGTGGTCAGCTACAAAGGGTGTTTATTGCTCGAGCACTGGCTCAACAAGCAGAAGTTTTCTTTTTAGATGAGCCTTTTGTTGGGATTGATCTCAAAAGTGAGAATATTATTGTGGACATTTTGAGGCAATTGCGCAGTGAAGGGAAATCGGTATTAGTGGTCCATCACGATCTTCATGAGGTGCAGTCATACTTTGATCGACTTTTAATTTTAAATAAATCAGTCATCGCTGAGGGAGCAGTTAAAGAAGTGTTTACTAATGCGAATATTCAAGCAGCCTACGGAGGCTCATTAGGAAATGTTCAAATAAAAGGGTTAGGTGATTAAATTGACAGAAGTGTTTTCTCAACTCTTTGACCTACCTTCCTATGTTATTAATGCAGGTTTATCCGCAATTTTTTTAGGGGTAGTGTCTGGAATTATAGGTAGCTTTATTGTTTTAAGAAAGATGGCCTTGATGGGAGACGCATTATCGCATGCGGTATTACCTGGGGTAGCTCTTTCCTATATGTTTGGTATTAATATGTTGTTTGGAGCATCGCTTTTTGGGATTTTTGCTGCTGTTCTAATTCAATATATTTCAAAAAAATCTAACATTAAAAGTGATACTGCGATTGGCATCATTTTAAGTTCATTTTTTGCTTTAGGAATTATCTTAATTAGTCAAGCACGAAGTGGAATCGATTTAAATCACGTCTTGTTCGGTAATATTTTAGCGGTTCCGAATTCTGAGTTAGAACAATCTTTTTGGGTACTCGTTGCTGTGATTATTATTGTAAGTCTCTTTTATAAAGAGTTATTAATTTCATCCTTCGATCCTGTTGTTTCGAAAGCATATGGACTCAATACGGATTTCTATCATTATTTATTAATGCTTATGTTGTCCGTTGTAACTGTCTCCTCACTCTCCCAAGTAGGAATTGTGTTGGTTATTGCTATGTTAGTTATACCAGCTGCGACTTCCTATTTATGGACAAATAAACTAATCCATATGATTCTATTAGCCTCAATAATTGGAGCTTCAATGGGACTAATCGGAACATATATAAGTTTCCAAAATAATCTGCCTACGAGTTCAGCAATTGTCTTGTTGGGTTCACTAGTTTTCTTAATTTCATTTTTTGCTTCACCAAAAAACAATTTTTTTAGAAAGGAAAAAGTATCATGAAAATATTTAAAAAATTTATTGCATTGACTCTATTATTATCTACTATCTTATCAGGAATTGGAGGGGGGGTAAAAGCCCAAGCCGCTGAAGATAAAAGCCTAAAAATCGTAGCAAGTTATTCAATCATCGCTGATATGGTTAAGAATATCGTTGGAGAACATGGAGAAGTCTATAGTTTAGTGCCAATTGGAACAGACCCTCATAGCTATGAGCCGTTACCAGGAGATGCTCAAGAAGTATCTGAAGCTGATCTCGTTTTTTATAACGGATTTAACCTCGAAACAGGAAAAGGTTGGTTTGATGATTTACTTGATGTAACTGATAAAAAAGATGTAGCTTTTGCGGTGACTGAAGAAGTAGAACCTATGCATTTAACAGCTGAAGGTAAAGAAAATGAGCAAGATCCTCATGCTTGGCTAGACGTACAAAATGGCATTAAATATGTTGATCTTATTGCTGAAAAAATAATTGAAGCTGATCCAGAGCATAAAGAAGAGTATCTAAAAAATAAAGAAGCTTATACCAAAGAATTAGAAGATCTAGACCAATATGCAAAAGATGAAATTGCTAAAATTCCAGAAGATCAACGAATCTTAGTTACTTCAGAAGGAGCTTTTAAATACTTTTCTAAGGCCTATGGCTTTGAAGCAGCTTATATTTGGGAAATCAATACAGATAATCAAGGAACACCTGACCAAATGAAGCGAATCTTAGATATTATTAATGAGCGTGATGTGAAAGCCTTATTTGTTGAAACATCAATCAATCCTAAAACAATGGAGACAGTTTCTCAAGAAACAGGAATTCCTGTTAAATCGAAAATCTTTACAGATTCATTAGCAAATGAAGGCGAAGAAGGAGATACATACATCACAATGATCAAATGGAATGTTGACCATATTGTGAGTGGTATTCTTGAAACGGAATAATTATAAGATTTGCTAAAAGAACTAACTACATTTATCTTAGGGAGAGCTTAGGATATATTAGAAATTAAGAAACATTCTACTTATACACGTTCATCGGATGCATGAGGTGTTCGGTAGATTATATTATAGGGAGAATAAAATGCGGTTGAGTATTTATACTCGACCGTTTTTTATATGGTAATTGGATATGAGTAGCAAATATATCCTGTCTTGCAAAAATCAAGATCTATGTGGTGGTGTTTGCTGAAAGTAATCCAGAATCTACCGATAATTAAAAAACTTTAACTCTTAAATAAAAAGAATAAATATGCGAAAAGTATGCTAGTATCTATATGTTGCTGAAATATTTTTTGGAGGAATGCATGAAAACGAAATGTAACTATTTATTAAGCTTATTAATACTTTTTCTAGCCATCTCTTTAAGTGGCTGCTTACAAGTTGAAGAGTTTTTGCAAGAATTCACTGAAGAACCAGTCAGTGAACAGTTAGCAAGTGATTCCAGTAAAACAAGCCGAGAGGGTTTTACAGAATTAAAAATTGAAACAGATCCATGGCTTAACCAAGAAAATACGAGCGAGGTCGTTCAAGAAGAAGCGTTTTATTATAATCTAGAACAAGTCGCTGCCTATATTCATCAATATAATCGATTGCCAGCTAATTATATAACTAAGGAAGAGGCAACTAAGCAAAACTGGTCAACTGCTGATCCGATTTATGTGATTGGTGGCAATCGATTTGGCAATCGAGAGGGCAAATTACCTAAGAAAAAAGGAAGGCAATACTATGAAGCTGATATTCAAGCAGGGTACAGTCACCATCGTGGATCTGAACGAATCGTGTATTCTAATGATGGGCTGATTTATTACACTGACGATCATTATGATAGTTTTAAGCAGCTTTATTGAAAGGATGAAGAGTATGAAAATTATATTAGATGGCCAAGCCTTTACAGACAAGGAGACGACTTATTGCTATTTGATTGATCGATTAAATTTGCCCCACTACACGGGTCATAATTTAGATGCTTTATGGGATGTCCTAGGAGATAGCCGTCCTTTAGAGATTGAAATATACCGTGCGCGTTTAATTTTGGACCAACTCAATGATTATGGCCGTTGGTTGCTCGATTTGTTTGGGGATGCTTCAATTGAAATGGAACATCAAGTGACTCTTCATTGGTAGAGTATTTGGGAAGGCAATCGTCTTCTCTTTTTTAAGAATAAGTACTATTAAATTTAAATCAAACTCGTTATAGTAGAATGAGAGAATTAAAGGTGGGAGAAGCTATGCAAGAAACAATTGGACTCTATATACATATCCCTTTCTGTCAAAAGAAATGCCATTATTGCGACTTTTTAACCTTTGTGGATATGGAAGAGAGAATGGATGAATACGTTACCTACTTAATTAAAGAAATGGCTCTTTATAGTGGAAACTATCAATTAGACACAATTTATTTTGGTGGCGGAACACCTTCTTATTTAGAAGCTGAACAGATGGTTAAGATTATGGAAGGGATCCAGAGTCATTTTGTGATTCTTTCAGATTGTGAGATTTCGATTGAAATGAATCCCGAATCTGTCACGGAAGAAAAAGTAAAAACCTATTTAAAATATGGGTTTAATCGCTTTTCTATGGGAGTCCAGTCCTTTGATGATGCAACCTTAAGAATGATGGGGCGTTTACATGATCGTGAAACAGTCTATCAAAAGATTGCTTTATTAAAAGACTTAGGTGTTAAGAAATTGGGAATTGATTTGATGTTTGCTAACCCTAAACAGGACATGGATGTTTTAAAAAGGGACATAGAATTAGCTATGCAATTACCGATTAATCATATTTCTTATTACTCCCTAATGATTAAAGAGAACACACCTTTTCAGCGTTGGGTGTTAACTGGACAGATGCGCGTTTTAGACGATGAAATTGAAAGAGAAATGTACCATTATATCCAATCAGAACTGACAAAACATGGTTTCCACCAATATGAAATTTCCAACTTTGCCAAAGGTGATGTTGAAAGTCGCCATAATAAAAAATACTGGCAGTTGAAGAATTATTTAGGAATTGGTTTAGGAGCTTCTTCTAATATTGATTTCGTGCGTTTTGTTAATCATCGACGTTTTGATGATTACTACGGCATGATTGATCAAGGCGAATATCCTATTCAGATCAGTGAAAAGCTTTCTTTGGAAGATCGCGAAAAGGAATATATTATGTTGAACCTACGTTTATTAAAAGGGTTTGAATTTAGTGAAATTAATCAGCACTTTGGTATTGATTTTTTAACCAAGTACCAAGCAGTCCTGTCTAAACATAAAAAGTTAGGCTTGATAGATTACGATAACCAGGGTATCTGGTTTACTGAGAAAGGCTTGGATGTAGGCAATCAGTTTTATTTGGATATTTTATAAAAATGAATTGTTAAGCTTTAAAACATAATTTTTTGTTTTTGAAGTATCAGTCTTAAGTATGATAAAAAAAAGATGTCGTTTGATTAAAATGTAGAAAAATACAATTATAAATTATTTATATGGAGGTTAAAATGACTTTAAAACAAAAAGCGAACACCCTTTCACTAATAGCTATTTTTCTATGTATACTCTCTATCTTAAAGATGATGGGTATTGAAAATATCGTTGCCGAAGAATACTTTTTATTATCAGCAGGATGCTTTCTAGCTTATATAGGAATCAAATTAGATCAAGATCGTAAAATAAAATGAGTTGATTTAAAATCTAACGGTTAAGTTGTGCAATCAATTTTTTGGATATTTTATAGGAGGGGTATATTGGAAGTTAAACGGGTCAATCATTATCTAGATGACCGCTTTAATGAGGAAGTCTTAAGTCAGCACGGAGCCTTTTTGATTGATAACCAGCCCTATAGTGTCCATATTATCAATGGACATACGGCCCGAGTGCTAGGAAAAGAGGCCAATCATTTTCCAGCTTTAATTGAAGCTTTTCGCTTTTATGCTGAACATATAGATACTTTTCTCGATAAAAACAATCAAATAATTAAACAATTTCAACCGGTTAAACTTTTTTATTTGGAACTGGATCATATTCAGCCTTCGCAGTTCTATGTAGATAAGGACAAATTGCAGGCTATTTCATCTTTTATCAGAAAACAGACAGATATCATCATACCAGTTACAAAAATGAACAAGAGATGGGTCTCTTTAGACGGGCATAGCCGTTTGGCTTATGCTGTAGAAAATGGCTTTAAAACGATTCAAGTTTATGAAACAGCTGCTGATGAGGGTTTGGAATATTTTGTCAAAGAGGCAATAGCTCGTGACATATTATCACCTTATGACTTAAAAGTTTTGACACATGATGAATATCAAGTCCAATGGAATCAGTTTTGTGATGATTATTTTTCGTCGTTAAACTAAGCCGATTTTTTAAGTTTATAAAGTAAGGAAGGATTTTAATGAACGATATTGAAATTAGAGAAGATGGACTGCTTCCATTTGAGCAAATTTTAGCTCTTTATGAAAATGTTCGTTGGACAGCCTATACTAAAGAACCAGAGCTTTTAGAAAAAGCTATCCAAAACAGCTTAAAAGTTTGGACAACTTGGGAGGGTGATCAACTAATTGGCCTAGCACGTGTAGTAGGGGATGGGCTAACCATTATCTATATTCAAGATATTTTAGTACTTGAAGATTATCAAGGACAAGGTATTGGTAGTCAGTTATTGCAGAAGATATTAAAAGAATACCAAGCGGTGCGGCAAATTATATTGATGACTGACGATACTGATAAAACACAAAGTTTTTATAAGAAAAATGGTTTATTTAGAACAGACGAGTATCAGTTAGTAACCTATATGAAATAAAAGTCTAAGTCTCCAATTCTTTATTATAAGAATGGAGGCTTTTTTATGGAAAAAACTTGTCAAAAACAACCGTTGTGTATATACTGTATATATACACAACAGCTAAGGTGAGGTGAATCAATGAACATTTTAATATCCAAGTTAAATCCCAAGCCTATTTATGAACAGATAAAAGAACAGATTATCCAAGCCATTTTAAATGGGGATGTGGAAGAAGGAGACTTACTTCCTTCGGTAAGGGGCTTAGCAAAAGACTTAAAAGTCAGTGTAATAACGACCAAAAGAGCTTATGAAGACCTTGAAAGAGAAGGTTATGTTACTTCAGTCGTCGGTAAAGGAACTTATATTGCTCAACAAGACCACGACTTTATTCGTAGGAAATACTTAAAACGAATGGAAGAATTAACTAGAAAGTTATTAGAAGAAAGTGAAATGATCGGACTGAGTTTAGAAGAGATAAAGGAAATGGTCGAAAGGATTTTTAAGGAGGTTTAATAATGGAAGAGTTCGTGATAGAAATGGATCAAGTTTCAAAAACATATACTGATTTCTCAATTAACAACTTGGATTTAAGAATACGTAAGGGGTACGTCACGGGTTTTGTTGGACCCAATGGTTCCGGAAAAACAACCATTATCAAGATGATTATGGGGCTTATTAAACCAGAATCCGGTTCGATTAGAATTTTCGGTAAGGATCTAAAAAAAGATTCGGTAACGATAAAAGAACAGATAGGCTTTGTTTATGCGGAAAATTATTTCTATGATCACTTAACAGTCGAAGAAACGGGAAAAATGATCGCCCCTTTTTATAAAAAATGGGATTGGGAAACCTACTGGTCTTACACCCAATCATTTGGATTATCAAAAGCTAAAAAAATAGAAGAACTCTCAACGGGTATGAAAGTAGCGCTTTCTTTAGCCATTGCCTTATCACATGATCCTATGTTGATTATTCTTGATGAGCCAACTTCTGGGCTGGATCCTATCGTAAGAAATAGAGTTTTAGATATTTTGTTTGACTATATCCAAGACTCTGAAAAGTCTGTTTTTTTCTCAAGTCATATTATGACAGATATAGAAAAAATAGCTGATCATATTTCAATGATTCATTATGGAGAACTGATTATTAATAAAGAAAAAGATTATCTCCTCAACCAATACAGGTTAGTGAAGGGACCTAAAGAAATTTTAGACGACGAGCTCAGGAGCCAATTAATTAATTGCCGAGAAACATCAGTCGGATTTGAGGGCCTTTCGTCAAACTATGAGCTATTTAAAGAATTATTTGGAGAACAAGTGATTATCGATCCGGCTAATCTTGAAGAGATAATGGTTAATTTATTTGATGAAAGGAGATAGTATGAAGGCTTTAATCCATAAAGAATTTATTTTAAATTCTAAAAAAAATTTACTGATTTTTATGGCTATATTTTTTGTGGGATGTGTTCTATCCGATTCATTTCAAATTCCAATCATTTGTCCCGTTGTTTTGACAGTTTGGTACCCACTAATTATGAATGAAAAGGAAAATTTTAAGAAATCGGGAATGCTTTTAAATAGTTTACCTATTGAGGCTGAAAAAATCGTCTTAGCTAAATATGTTTACACTATTTTGATGGGGACGCTATTTTTTATTAGTTTTATTTTACCAAATTATCTTTTACCCGAATTCAAGGCCTACTCTCCTAATGAAGTTTTAATTGCCTTTACTTATTCAATAGGTTCGATCTCATTTTCATACTTTGCATATTATGTTATTGGTAAATTTTTTTACCAAATATGTAGTTTAATGTCTTTCTATTTTTTCTTTTTTTTAGCTAAAAGTGAAGGAACTCTAAATGAACCATTATTTGCTCCATTTACCAATTTTTCCAATCAATTTTCTTTTCAAGAACTACTCATGCCATTGTCTGTTTATATCATTCTATCACTCAGTCTTTCTTACATATTAGCTGCTCGATCTTATAGCAAAAAAGATTTTTAAAGCGAGTTTCATTAAGAAAGATAACATTAAAGATTTTTCTTAAATGTTGTCTTTCTATTGATTTTTACGATTTTTGTGTAAAATGACTTGTACAATATACCCTAAACTTCCCCCAGCTATAGCAGACAAGAAAGCCATCCAAAAGATCTCATCCTCACGAAAACGGTTCGCTGAATAAGCCCAAACGCCAACTAAAATGAAAAAAGTTAAGGCAAAGGCTAGAATAAAGAGTGGATTGTTACTTTGAAAAGCTTGAAAATCGCCTAGACTATCTTTTAGGATGGAGTCTGTTGAAGTTTTAAAAACTTCACTCAAAGCTACAATGTTTTTGAGATCTGGATTACTTTGATTACTTTCCCATTTAGAAACAGCTTGTCGCGAGACATCAATTTTATTTGCCAGTTCTTCTTGAGACAAGCCTTGCTTCTTCCTTAAAGTTTGAATACGCTCACCAATAGTCATAATAAATTCCTCCTATTTAAACTTTCCTTAATTTTATCAAAAGACTTAGCTGCTTATCTAGCAACTATAGTTGGCAAAGTCGCAAGGAGTGGTTGAATTAAAAAAATAATGGCTTCTTTTTCTTTTAGGTCCTAAGTCTGATTAGCTTGAAAACTTAAAATAGTATAATTAAACCATAGAAAGGAAGATGAATATGATCCCACTAAATATATATGTGCAAAGTGTTGAAAAGAATTTTTGGATTTATAATTTTGTTGCTTCTTTTATTTATTTTGCTATTAATGGCTTTAATGCTTTAAGTAATTTCATTCTATTTCCACTAGCTATTATGTTAATTATTTATATTTTAAAAGAACGTTTGAGGTCAACCGCAGATACCCAATTTTTAGGATTTTACCCTCTAGGTAAAGATTTTGGTAAATTAGTTATTGCTTCAATTATGAACTATGTTATATGGCAGGTATCAGGCTTACTCTTCTTTGTTGCCTTAGTTTATTTATTGTGGAAAGAGTATCACTAATCCATTAAAACGAATGGTTCGTTTAAACTGAGCAAACATAGTGGGGTCCCCTTAAATGTACCATGTAATATAAAAAGTCTGTTTTCTCTTTATTGAGGAACAGACTTTTTTGTATGATTGAAGTGAGTTTGATTAAGTAATATCAGATCAAGTAGGCTTTCACAAATGGGAGGACTTGCTAGTAACTCAGCGACTAAGTAGCTAAGATAAGTAACCAAGGTGATAGGAAATAACCATGGGAGAGAAACACCTGTCATTTCAAGAATTAAAAAAATACCAGAAAGGGGTGCTCTGACAATTGCAGCAAAATGTCCACTCATCGCAAATAAAGAAAGATAGATGATAAGGTCAGAGGGAATCAATCCTAAATTGTACAATAAACTGCCATAGAGATTACCTAATATAGCTCCAATAGATAATAATGGAAAAAAGATACCACCGGGCATGCCTGAACAAAAAGCGAATGCTAATAATAATATCTTCATTGAATATAAATAAGATAGGTAGTTAGGATTAGGGTTCGCGCCGATTGGGAAACTTATTAAATTAGCTCCAGAACCAAATAAATTACGGTCAAAATAGAGTATAATAGCGGTTAATATAAAAGGTAGGATTGATTTTAGCCATTGAGGAATTGCTAAAACCTGTGAAAGACCTTTTCCCTGGATTATTATCCAATTAAACAATACACCAGAAAGACCCGTAATAAGCCCTAAACCAAGACAAGTTATCAATAAATTATCTGGAAGTTCTGCTTGTCTAAGCAGAATAATAGAAGGTTGATTTCCTAAAATGCTATTAGCTGTTTGATTAGCAAGCAGCACGATTATACCGGCATAAATAAATAATTGCCTACTTGTTTTATAGAATAAACCTTCTAAGATAAAAGATAGCCCTGATAAAGGTGCATTGAAAGTAGCCGCCATTCCTCCTCCTGCTGCACCAGCTATTAGGTAACGACTGATAGAAGAATCGCTATGAAAAAACTTACTCACAACTTGCCCGATAGTAGAGCCGATTTGAATAGATGGGCCTCCTCTTCCTAGAGTTAAGCCGGAGCCAATAGCAGCAATTCCACCAAAAAATTTGTAAATTAAAACGGTGAGCCCATTTTGATTTAAATGCTTGTGAAGAAGGCCATTTATTCGTGGGACACCTGACCCTCCGATAGCTGGTTCCATTTTTAAGCTAAAGGCGGTAAAAAATCCCAGACCTAGCATAAACAAAGCATAAATAATAAGATTTGTTATATTTTGATGCGAGAGTGATAATAAGGAGTATGAAAAATTTGCAAGATGATTGATAAGAAGATTAAAAGCTGCTATTACACAGCCAGTTATTAATCCGGTAAGGGCGCAGAGCAAGAGCGTTTTGATTGAAGTATAAGTGTTTTTCATAAAAAACCTCCTTTTTTATTCTAGGGCATCTTATTTTTTTTGACAAGTGCTTGTTAATTGAAGGTTATACATTTAGCGAGTGATATAATAGTATTTGAAGTGAAAATTCACTTATAATAAAGTGGGGTCAACGATTAAATAGTTTGAATATAAAAAAGAGCATTCTTGAGCAATTTAAACCAAGTAAATGAAATTTCTAAACAATTTAAAGGAGACTGAATAGATGGTGAAAGATGTTCATTGGCAATTATTTCAAGGGTTAGCCGAGCAAGAGTTGGAGAATATCTGTGGAAAGTTAAACATTCCTAACGACTACCTTACAAGCGTCAACGATCCTTTTGAAATAGCGCGTATAGAAGATGGGGTTAATATCAAAGGGCATTCGACTTACCTAGTCGTTTTACAGTACCTACTACCACAATCTAATAATTTGGAAGAATGCGAATACAAGACACGAGCTATTTCGCTAGTAAAAGTGGAAGACCAGCTGTTTGTGAGTCTCAATGAAGATCCTCAGTATTTTTCAGATCTTTTTAAACAATTTGATCGAAATATTCAATTAAGCTATGAAGAGATGATAATGAAAGTTTTTTGGAAAATTCAAAACGAAACCATTAAAGTTTTAGCTTGGGTGCATGAAGAAATTGAAGACATGCAAAAAGATATTGAGTATTCTTCTCAAAATAAAGAACTTTACCGTCTTATGAGACTTGATAAAAGCTTGGCATATATAAAAACAGCCGTGCATAATAATCGAATAATTCTGGAAAAAATTAGTCAGGATGAAAGATTTCAGTCTGTGCCTGCTTTGAAGTCTTTAATGCATGATGTCTTGATTGAGTCGTATCAGGCCGAATCAATGGTTAATGAAGGGATGCGAATCACCGGTCAATTAAGTGATCTATTCTCGAATGTAATTTCCAATAATTTGAATAATGTAATGAAAGTTTTAACCTCGATTACGATTATTCTTACGATTCCGACAATTATTGGAGGACTGTGGGGAATGAATGTACCACTTCCGTTTGCAAATAGCGAAGCGGGATTTTTTATGACAATTCTATTAAGCTTAATAATCAGTATCGTTGTTGTGTTTTGGTTAAAATCTAAAGATTATTTATAATTAAGCTTCCAAAAAGCCAGACAATGATTGTCTGACTTTACTTTAAGGACGTGTAACATCTTGAACATCTACTTCAATATTTGCTTCTTTTAAATGGGCGATTAGTTTGCCTTCATCATTTAAAGGAAAAGATTGGGCAAAATACTGCTTATTGGCTTTTCCTAATAGATTGATACGGTTTTTTTTAAGATCTCTAGTTAAAACAACACGATCGACCTTTGCAAAAGAAATTGGAATCATTACGGATAAAGTTCCTCTGAAAATAGAAAAATCATTTTTTGAGATACCTCTAGCTAATGGGCCCGAGATAAAATAAAGAATGGCTGAAGCAATCAATAAATAATGCCACCTACTAGTTGCAAATTGAAAACCAATCCAAACTAACAAACCGATGGTTATTAATTGAGTCCAAATCCAGTAGCTTTGAGTTACTTCTACAAAAAGATTGCGACTTCTTTTATAAAAATGATAACTACTACCAGCGATTAAAGCGATAGTCAAGAGTATGGATACAATGTCTTTCAAAAGATCACTCCTTAAATTTTGCCTTAAAATAACTATACCATTCTTGAAAGCAATAAGCTATTAACATTTATAAGAAAAGGAACGATAATCAAATGTTTTTAAAACAACCTGATTTAAAAGATATAGATAGAATTGAAGCATTTTTAGACAGTTATCCTGAATCTGATCAATGGATTGCTGGGACTTCTAGTCTTCACCGATATCATGGAAAATTAGACCAGTGGATTAATTTAATGAAGAATTGGTCTCAAGGGAAGGAACTACCTGTCGGTAGAGTACCCGTGATTCAATGGCTATGTCTTGATGAAAAAGGAACAATGATCGGTGCCATTAATTTACGTCCTCATCTGAATGACTATTTACTTCATTCTGGGGGTCAGATTGGTTATGTGGTTCATCCAGACTATCGGTTTAAAGGTGTAGCAAGTTGGATGCTAGGTGAGGCCTTGAAGAAAGCCCATGAACTAGGAAATGAACGCATTCTAATTACTTGTAGAGCCAGTAATAAAGCCTCTCAAGCGACCATTAAAAAGTGGAAGGGTGTATTGGAAGACCAAAGAATAGAAAAGGGTGTAAGGGTAAATCGTTATTGGATTGACTTACCGAGTTAACTTAGAAGGTTTAAAGGATGTCAGTATCTTCAATTAAGATTCGGTTTTTATTCATTTGTAGATGTTAATTTGTTAGGATAAATTGAATGAAAGATCAGGGGAGTTTTGTTGATCTCTACGATTTATGATAGTCCGATTGGACGATTACAACTTTTAGTAGACCAAGAAGCGCTCATTGGCCGATGGTTCAAGAACAAAGGAAGGGTGGAAGAAAATTTACCGGACAATGTGCACTTTATTTCCTGGTCGAGACCTGAATTTAAACCCTATATCAATTGGTTAGAAAGCTATTTCCGCGGACAAACTAACTCTGCCATTATTTTTTCCTCTCAATCCAATGAACCAGACTGTTTTTGGCAAAACGTTTGGCGAATATTAAAGAAAATTCCTTACGGAAAGACAATGACTTATAAAGAGATAGCGAAAACTATTGAAGCCGAAACTAAGCAAAAGGTATCTGCTCAAGCAGTAGGAGGGGAAGTGGGAGCCAATCCTATTTTGTTGCTCATTTTTTGTCATCGAGTGATCTCAGCAACAAATGCTTTGACTGCTTATAGTGCAGGGACTGATAGGAAGATTTGGTTATTAAATCACGAAAAAGTTTAGAAAGGATGAGACTGATGCAAATAAAAGCAATTCCTGCTTTAGAAGATAATTATATTTGGGTAATTGAAAAAGAAGATGAAGTTATTGTCGTGGACCCAGGAGAAAGTGAACCTTTAATAAATTACTTAAAAACATTAGGCTTAAAAGTCAAAGCGATTCTCTTAACGCATTTTCATGAGGACCACGTCGGTGGATTGAGCGAATTGTTAGCCAGTCAAAAGCATGCGGTGACCGTTTACGGACCGATTGAAGTTGAAGAAAGAGTTAATCAAGTGGTCAAAGGGAGTGACCGGTTGGAGATAAGTGGTTTAGAGTTTGAGGTGCTTAAAACACCAGGGCACAGTGCTGAGCATGTGTCATATTTACTGGGGAAGCATCTTTTCTGTGGTGATGTTTTATTCTCAGCGGGTTGTGGGCGTGTATTTACTAATGATTATCAAGCGCAATATGACAGTCTTCAAAAAATAAAAGACTTGCCTGATGAAACGCAACTTTATGCTGGACACGAATACACTTTAACCAACTTGGCCTTTGCTTTAACCATCGAACCTGACAACCAAAACTTAATGAACCAGCAACAAGCTGTCAAAGTTTTAAGGTCCAAAGGCTTACCGAGCCTCCCGACTAGTTTAGCTGTTGAAAAGGAAATTAATCTGTTCCTACAAGCTGAAAGCTTGAAAGATTTCATCCAATTAAGAAAAGCGCGTGATCAATTTTAGAAAGGAAGAAGGGTATGCGAGTATTTATCGTTGAAGATGACCCGATTATTGCTGAGGGTTTAGCGAATACACTAATTAAGCATCGGTTTGAAGTTAGAAAGTGTCTAGACTTTGAAAATGTTGTCGAAGAATGCCTCTCTTGGCAAGCCCATCTGGTCCTCTTAGATATTAATTTACCTTATCAAAATGGCTATTATTGGTGTAGTCAGTTGCGGGCTCAATCACAAATTCCAATTATTTTTATTTCTTCTTTATCTGAAAGTATGGACCAGCTAGTAGCCTTACAGATGGGGGGAGATGATTATCTAGTCAAGCCAATTGATCGTCAGCTGACTGTTGCAAAAATCCAGGCTCTTTTAAGAAGAAGTTATAACTATCAACCAGATAACAGTCTTAATCTTAGTTTTGATGGGATGACTTTAAATACACAAGCTTTAAGCCTTGGATACCAAGAAGAAATTATTGACTTAACCGCCACTGAATACCAAATATTAGCAGTCTTATTTAAGAAAAAGGGGAATTATGCAAGAAGGGATGAAATACTTGATGCCTGCTGGCAAGAAAACCAATTTATTGATGATAATACATTAGCGGTCAATATTTCACGCTTAAGAAAAAAATTGATAGCATTTAATCGTGGGCCGGTAATTGGTACTAAAAAAGGAGTCGGTTATTGTCTTTTAAAGAAAGAGGCAAAAAATGAAAGCTTTCATTAATGAATATCGCGGTCTGATATTATTTGTTCTCTTTATCTTAGCTCTTTTTGCTCTTGTTTTTTACTTATTTCATCTAAACTGGATGCATTACCTCATCCCTTCTTTACTGATTGTGCTTATTTTAGTCTTATATTTAGGGAGGCAATGGTTTTATTTTCAAATGGAAGTAAGTTACCAAGTAAAATTTCAAACTTTATTGGAGAGTTCACTTGTTGAGAAGAATATTCAATTAAATAGGGAGAAAGATTTGGAAGACTATTTCTTATTATGGGTCCATCAAATTAAAACACCGATTGCGGCAAGTAAAATGCTCTTAGAAGAAAGCGATGATCCGTCGAAAGGGCTACTTAATCAAGAGTTAGTCAAAATTGAATCTTATTCTAATTTAGCTTTAAATTATCTTAAAGTAACTAACCCTAAAAGAGACATGGTCTTTAGCCGGGTTCAATTGAATGAGATTATCCAACCGCTCTTAAAACGTTACCGCCATCAGTTCATCAATCAGGAGATTACTTTACACTATCAACCGATCGATCAAGCAATTTTAACGGAGGCTAATCTGTGTCAGATTATGATCGAACAAATCTTATCCAATGCTTTAAAATACAGCCCCAAAGGGAATATATGGATTAAATGGAGACAAGCTAGTTATGACTTGGTCATTGAAGATGATGGAAGAGGTATTCATTCTCAAGACTTACCTAAGATTTTTGATAAGGGTTATTCGGGCCATAATGGTTTACTGAACGAGCAATCTTCTGGTATTGGTTTATACATGGTGCAGTTAATTAGTAAGCGTCTCAACCAAGCCGTAAGTGTTCAGTCAAAAAAGGGTGAAGGAAGCCGTTTTATCATACAATTTAATCAAGAGATGAGTTAACCTTACAAAAATGTAAGGTTCTTTTACAATTTGTAAGTTTTGATAAAGGCTGATAATTAAATATTCCTATAGACTTGATTTAAGAAATAGAGGGGGGACTAGTTTATGTTATTAAGTGTAGAACATGTTGAAAAAATATACAGTGGGAGAGGCAATAAGACTATCGCCTTAAGAGATGTTAATTTTGCTATTAATGAAGGAGAATATGTAGCTATTATGGGAGAGTCAGGGTCGGGGAAATCAACTTTACTGAATATTTTAGCGACTTTTGATCAACCGACTGCCGGTCGTGTCTTGATAAATGATTTTGATTTGTCGGGGCTTAAAGAAGAGCAAATTGCCAGTTTTCGCCGTGAGAAGCTAGGGTTTGTTTTTCAAGATTTTAATTTATTAGATGGATTTACCAACCGGGACAATATCCTCTTACCAATGGTTTTATCACAGAAATCAGTGGTTGAAATGGAAGAACAACTTAAAAGGGTAGCTAGTTTGGTGGGGGTAGAGGCACTATTAGATAAATATCCCTATGAAATATCAGGAGGCCAAGCGCAACGGATTGCAATTTCTCGTGCTCTAATCAATCAACCGGATATTATTCTAGCTGATGAACCCACTGGGGCCTTAGATTCAAAGACTTCTGAACAGATTATGCAAATTTTTGTAAAATTAAATCAAGCAAGTAATACGATTTTGATGGTCACTCACTCGATAAAGGCAGCGTCTTCTGCTAACCGAGTTTTGTTTATCAAAGATGGCGTCATTTATCATGAAATATATCGAGGCCAACAATCATCACTTGATTTTCAAGATGCGATTGCTGACGCCTTAGCGATGTTGAATGGACGGAGGGAAGCAAAATGCTAAGTATGTCGACTGTTATCCGTAAGTCAGCTATAAAATCAATGAAGTCGAACAAAGAACTTTTTTTACCTTTCAGTCTTGCTTCCATTATTCTGTTTGCTTTAGAATATATTATTTTATCGCTCACTGGCAATCAATATATTATCGAACGGTCAGCCAGTTTAAATTCTATATTGATGATTGGTGTTTTCTTTGCGACTCTTTTGAATATTATTATTGTTTTGTACGCTTCTAGCTTTATACGAAAAAAGTTAACGCAAGAATTTGGTCTCTATTCCATTCTAGGATTAGCCAAAAAGCATGTAGGTCGTATTTCGTTCATTCAATTTACGATTGTCCTCTTAGTTAATGCTTTATTTAGTGTTTTAATAGGTTATTTAAGTGGTAATTTTTTGTTTGTCCTATTTAATCGTTTAATGAAGGATACCGGAGCCGGATTTATGGATTATCCTTTTGATCCTAAAGCGGCCCTAGAAACCTTAGTATTGATGGTGGGAACTTACGCTATTATCTATCTCTTATCCATCTTAAAAATTCATCGTTTACAGTCGCTGGATTTGATGAAGGATAGCCGTAAGGGACAAGGGCGAGTTAAGAACCGCTGGATTATTTTGGCGATATGTTTAATCACCTTAGCGGCTGGCTATTATATTGCTCTTACTACTCAAGGTGTTTTAGATTCACTGTCTATGATTTTTATCGCTATTTTCTTAGTGATGATCGGAACATATTCTTTTTTCATGGCTTTTATGGTGTTTGTGTTGAAATTGATGCAAAAAAATAAGCGCTATTATTATCAACCCACTCATTTCTTAAGTACTTCAGGCATGTTGCAGAGAATAAGTAAAAATGCCACATCATTAGCCTCGATAACCATTTTAGCCACTGGTATTATGATGGTCTTGGCAATGACCTTAACCACCTATCGCAATATGGAAGCAGCTGCTGAAGGTTCCATGCCAAGAGAGTATGAAATAACTTTTGCTCCTTCTCAAGCTTATGAAAAAACAACAGAGGAACAATTAGAATTGTTACGAAATTTTCAAGCAGAACTTCAATCAACTGATTTGATTTCGAACAATTTAATTGAGACAAATGCGATGGAGGCTATCTTGATTAAAGAAGATCATATTTATCCTTTGTTAGAGCCTGGTCAAAAGCAAAAAGTGGAAGAAGGAGAGCATAGCTTTGTTATTCTCGGGTTAAAGGCAGATTATCTAGCTAGATATCCCGATGAATCTGTTCCAGAAGATCAGTGGGTTCTTGCTTCTAATTTAAAGGATGTATCACATTGGGAAAAAATTTATTGGAAAGATGGATTAGAACGCGCGGTCTATATTGGTAAAGGTGAAATTATTCCTTATACCATTGGTGTTGATGCACTGTATTTTGGTGTCAATTCTTTAGCAGAGTTACAAGCGATGCAAAGGTATTTATTAGATAAGTCCGATATAGAATTATCCACTGTAAGCTCTTTATATTTTGATTTGAAAGAGCCTCAGTTTGAAAAAACAGTTCAAAAATTGGTTGATGAGCAAGGCTTTTTCATGGAGAGTAAGGCCTATAAAAAGGAGTTGCTCTATCAGCTTAATGGTGGCTTATTATTTATCGGTCTTATCGTTTCAAGTGTACTGATAATAGGAATGATCTTGATGCTTTACTTCAAGCAAATATCAGAAGGTTATGCAGATAAAAAGAATTATCAAATTATGAAACAAGTGGGCTTACCTTTACAATTAATTAAGAAAACCATCCGCTCTCAAGTACTTTGGTTTTTCTTCTTACCTTTAATCATTGCAGTTGTTCATAATCTGTTTGCGAGTCAAATTATATTCAAACTGTTAGGTTTATTAGGTGTTAATAATTTTAATGATTATTTGTTTAGCTTCAGTATGGTCCTATCGGGATTTATTCTATTCTATCTGATTTTCTACCATCTAACTTCTCGGTCATACTACCGCATTATCAATCAAGAAGATTAAATAAAAACACCTGCTTTTTTTAAAAAGAAAGCAGGTGTTTTAAGTATTATTCTTAAATAATAGCTAGCACGATGAAGTTGATGATAAAGAGAACAATCGATACCCAAATAATTGGATGAACTTCTTTAGTTTGTCCTTTAGCTGTTTTAATGATTCCATAGAGAATGAATCCTGCTGCAATTCCGTTGGAAATGGAGTAGGTTAAACCCATAAAAACAGATGCGAAGAATGCCGGCACAGCATCTTCAAAATTCGACCAGTCAATATCGGATAGAGAGCTAACCATCAAAATCCCGACAATAATCAAGGCTGGTGCTGTTGCTTGTGCAGGAATTAAAGAGATGATTGGCGATAAGAAAGCAGAAAGAACAAAGCAAAGCGCTGTTACCACTGAAGTAAAGCCTGTACGACCTCCAGCTCCAATCCCAGCAGATGACTCGACAAAGGTTGTAGTATTGGAAGTACCTAGAATTGCTCCAAAAATTGTCCCTACTGAGTCGCCGAACAAGGCTTTATCCATCTTAGAAGTGAATCCTGAACCGGATTCTAAAGCTAATTGATCGGCTTTTGAAAAGATACCTGAGCGTAAACCAGTACCAATAAAGGTACCAATTGTATCAAAAACATCAGAAAGTGAAAAAGCAAAGATTGTCATTAAAACAATTGGTAAGCGAGTAAGATCGCCAAATAGAGAAGGGATTCCTGCACTGGTGAAAATTACGCCAAAAATTTGCCCAAGGTCAGCAAAAGCAGAAGAGAGAGAATTATCGGCGAATGAAACTTGTCCTAAGTCAACCACATTGGTTAGGAAAGCTAATACAGTTGTAACAGCGATACCAATTAAAATGGCTCCTTTAGACTTTCTCATCATTAGGATAATGGTGACAATTATACCAACAACTGCAATTAAGGCACCTGGTTGGGTGAAATTAACCAATTCTGGGACAATACCACCATCAGTTACAACGCTGAATACTCCACCAGAGATTGTTTCCGCCATAGGATCTCCATTATTGACAGAGATAATATTCCCGGCACCTGAGGTGAATTGTAAAAGACCAGCATTTTTTAAACCGATATAGCCGATGAAAATACCGATACCAGCAGAAATAGCATGTTGTAAAAATGCAGGAATTGAAACGATTAATAATTTACGAATTTTAGTGATAGTGATTAAAACGTTCAAGATTCCACAAATGAATACCATGGATAGTGCCTCTTGCCAAGTGAATCCTAAGGCAAAAACAACCGTATAGGTAAAGAATGCATTTAATCCCATCCCGGGAGCTAAGGCGTAAGGAACATTAGCAAATATTCCAATGAATAAAGTTGAAATAGCAGCAGCAAAAATAGTAGCTAGAAATACTCCTTGTGCCGGCATACCTGCTTGTGACAAAATGGCTGGATTGACGAACATGATATAAGACATAGCAAGAAAGGTAGTGATTCCTGCTTGTATCTCTGTTCCTAGGTCCGTATTGTTCTCAGAAAACTTAAAATAATTGCGAATGGCTTCCATTGAATTCCTCCTCAAATTGATGAAATGATTGTAACAAAGATAGTTGTCTTTCGGAAGAGCATAAAAATATATAATCTTTTGTTAAATTTAAATGTTCGGCTTTTTTTACTAAAGAATGTGTTTTCATTTCATTGAAGCAATCTTTAGTTTTTCCTATACTGAGTAGGTATTTAAACTTAGGAGGTAGGCCATTGAATGATATGACAACCGGATCCTCCATTAAAAAGATTATTCGTTTTTCGATTCCTTTAATAATGGGGAATTTATTCCAATTATTTTACAATATGGTAGACACTTTTATAGTGGGGCGAAGTATTGGTTTAAATGCTTTAGCAGGAGTTGGATTAGCTGGTATTGCGGAATTAGTCATGAGGGTTATTGCCGCTTTTGTATTAACTCCTATGATTGGATTTTCTGGAACGGTCTTATCTAATCCGATGGCTTGGTTAGGTTCATTAATTATTTTAATACTAGCATTCTATCGTAAACACTATGAGTTGAAACAGTTGAGAGATTTATAGACCATTCGAGAAGCAAGGCTAAATATGATAAAATAAAGAGGCTAATATTTAAAAAGGAGAATGAAATGAAAATTATATCTTGGAATATTGATTCACTAAACGCTGCATTGACCAGTGATTCTAATCGAGCCATCCTGTCTCGAGAAGTTTTGATTAAACTCAACGCTTTGCAAGCAGATGTAATAGCTATTCAAGAGACTAAGTTATCTGCTAAGGGACCAACCAAAAAACATAAAAAGGTTATAGAGGAACTATTCCCTAATTATCAAATAGCTTGGCGTTCTTCTCAAGAACCAGCTCGTAAGGGATATGCTGGAACGATGTTTATGTATAAGAAAGACTTGAAAGCTGAAGTTTCTTATCCAGAAATTTCTTGTCCTCATCCAATGGATTATGAAGGTAGAATAATGACATTGGAATTTGCTGATTTTTACCTTACTAATGTATATACTCCAAATGCTGGAAGCGAGTTAAAGAGACTAGAGGATCGTCAGATTTGGGATGAAAAGTATGCTGATTATTTAGTATGTTTAGACCAAGTAAAGCCTGTGATTGCGACAGGTGATTTTAATGTAGCTCATAAAGAAATTGACTTGGCTCATCCAGACAGAAATCACTTTTCTGCAGGCTTTACAGATGAAGAGCGTCAAGGATTTACTAATCTTTTAAACAAAGGTTTCACGGATACTTTTCGTCATTTACATGGTCCAGTAGAAGGCGTTTATACTTGGTGGGCCCAAAGGGTTCGAACAAGTAAACAGAATAATTCAGGCTGGAGAATTGATTATTTCTTAGTGAGTGATCGAATCGCTGATAAAGTTCAAAGATCTGAAATGATCGATTCAGGCGAGCGTCAAGATCATACCCCCATCTTATTAGAAATAGATTTATAAAAGTGAAAGGAGTCGATAACATTGGCAGGACATTCTAAGTGGAATAATATAAAAAATCGTAAGGGTGCCCAGGATGCTAAAAGAGGGAAACTCTTCCAAAAATTATCACGGGAAATTTATATGGCAGCTAAACAGAGCGGAGGGGATCCGGACACTAATCCCGCTTTGCGTTTAGCTATGGACAAGGCTAAAGCCAATAATATGCCAAATGATAATGTCGATCGAGCCATTAAAAAGGCGACGACCTCCTCTGAAGGAGAGAATTATGATGAAGTGATATATGAGGGCTTTGGCCCTCAAGGGGTAGCTATTTTGACCGAAGCATTGACTGATAATCGTAACCGAACTATGACCAATGTCAGGATTGCTTATAATAAAAATGGTGGTAATATTGGAGAATCCGGAACGGTTAATTACCTGTTTGATCGCAAAGGCTATATTGTTTTAGAAAGAGAAAAGAACAATCTAGATGAAGATGAAATGTTGATGCTTGTTCTAGAAGTGGGCGGCGAAGACTTAGAAAGTTCTGAAGAAGTTTTTGAGATTTATACGGATCCCAGTGAATTAGCCAAGGTAAGAGATAAATTGTTGCAAGAAGGGCTAGTGATTTATACAGCTGAATTAACCTTAATACCCAAAACTTTTGTCAATCTATCAAAAAAAGATTATGAGGTACTGACAACCATTGTTGATGCTCTAGAAGATGATGAAGATGTGTCTGAAGTGTTTCATAATGGTCAACTTGATGAATAAAAAACTCGAGATATTTTCTCGAGTTTTTTTAATGTGTTTTTTTGCTTGACAGAATGTATTTAGATGGTAACATATAGTGGTGATAACTAGATAAAAGGGGTGCTAAGTGACGATAAAAATTGAGAAGATATTAGCTTTCCATTGTCCTTCATGGGATGAATTACCTAAACAGTCCATGTTCAACCAAGAAGTGGTTGAATATATTCAAGATTGTTTGGGCCCAATCATGAATGACGAAGTAGCAATGACTTCCACGATGATTCAAAATTATTCTAAATGGGGTGTCATCCCTAAAATCAAGGGTAGGAAGTATGGACGTCAACAGATAGCCTTTCTTTTAATTATTGCTATCTATAAACGTATTTTGCCTATTGAAACCGTTCGAAGGGGCATTGAACTCCAAACGAAGAGGGTAACGATCGAAGAAGGGTTTGATTTGTTTTCAGAGTCAATTAACAATGCTGTTCAACGTGTTTTTAAAACGGTAGGTCAAAATCGTCCCTTTGTTGTTGAAGGAATTGAAATAAGTAAAAAAACCGAAGGTATTAATGCAGTATCACATGCATTTGCTACTAAATTACTAGCCGAATTGATTATTGAATCAGGTGGTTATGACCAGATAGGAGATTATAATGAATAAATTAGCTATTATTGCAGATACTTCACAAGACTTAAAGGCAGATCTTGCTGAACATTACGGTATTGAAATCATTCACTATATGTTGCAAATGGGAGATAAACACTATCGTGACTTGATTGATATTGATTCTAGGGAATTCTACGAACAGATGCAACATCATGACGTCTTATCGACTGGTATTCCGCCTATCCAAGAAATTATAGATCTTTTGGATCGTTTAGTAGAGAAGGGTTATACTCAAGCAGTAGTAATTACAGCATCTTTAAAATTAACCGGTATGCGTCAATTATATGAAGTAGTTAAAGAACAGTATAAAAACTTAGAAATCTTCATTTATGAATCCAATTATATTGCTTCAATCACTGGTTTACTTTCAATCTATGCTGCTGAACTCAGAGAAGATGGTAAGTCAGCTGAGGAAATTTTAGCTGAATTAGAAAGAGTGGAAAATAAAGCTGGTATTTACGCTCTGTTTAGAACGTTGAAATATGTTATTAAGGGTGGGAGGTTTAATAAGTATGCTGGTATGATTGGTACTTTCTTTAATATTAATCCATTATTAACTATTCATAACGGTGAAATTGAAATCATTAATAAGGCAAGAGGGAAGAAAAGATCTTATGCAACCCTTTTAGCAGCAGCTAAAGAAAAATTGCAAGGAGCTAAACGCTACAAAATCGCTCTTTTTGCCGGCAATAATAACGAAGAAATCTCTCAATTACAAAAAGATTTGGCTGAAGAAATTGCTAATGCTGAAACATCCATTGTGACTGAATTAACTCCCGTTTTAGGAGTACATGCCGGACCTCAGTCAGTAGGTATTTCAATTCTTGTTATTGATTAAAAAAATAAAAAATGATGAGAAATTCCTAGCCTCATCGTTTTTACTTTGTAAGCGTATTATTTTGACTTGCTTGTTATTAGATTTCAGCTTAATATAATACTATATTCAAGGAAATGAGGAAAACGATGATTGAATTAAGCTTGACTAAAATAAGATCACTTATAGATCCTCGTCCATCTGATAGTTACAAAGGGAACTACGGACATAGTTTGATTATAGCAGGTAATGAACAGATGGCGGGGGCTGCAATATTAGCTGCTAGCGCCTGTGTTCATGTTGGTTCGGGCTTAACGAGTTTGCTAACTGCAAAGACTAATATAAATGTTTGTCATTTGCATACTCCAGAGATGATGGTTGGGAATTGGGCAGATCAAAATTTGAGGAAACAGTGGATTTCTAAAGCAAATCACGTGTTAATTGGCCCGGGCCTTGGTAGGAGTCAAGAAAGTATTGAGATATTAAGTGAAACGCTATCAAGTATCCAACCTAATCAAGTGTTAATTCTTGATGGAGATGCCATTAGCCTGTGGGCGAAAGAAGGTCCATTTTCTTGTAAAGGCCAATTAATCTTTACCCCTCACTTGGGTGAATGGCTAAAAATGCAAGAAGCGAACAATATCAATGATCCTCAGGAATTTTCAGATTCATATCAAGCTATCCTCGTATTAAAATCGCATCAAACTGAGATTTATCAGCCTTCCGGCTTATCTTATAGCAATATCCCGGGCAATGCAGGCATGGCAATAGGGGGAATGGGCGATACCTTAGCTGGTATGATATCTGGATTGATGGGACAGTCTTCATCCCCTTTGGGTGCTGTATTGATAGCTGCTTATATGCACACAGCGATTGCTAATCAAATTAATCAAAAAGAATTTATTGTGTTACCATCCAGATTAATAAAGCAAATTCCTGAATTTATGAAAGATTTATTTGAATTGAAAGGTAATCGATTTGAACGAAGAATTTAAAGCCCAAAAACTAACTTTAAGCCCAAATAGTGATGAAAAAATGTGGATAGCTGAGATTGTGGGAGAAGATCCAGTCTATCGACTGAAAAGAGTATTTCTTCCTGAGTTTGAAAAGGGAACGTATCATTTATACGATGGTATTTATCAAATTCATGGAATCTATCCTGGAATCAGTCCTTTTAGTAAAGAATATTGTATCGTCAAGCACGGACATATGCAAAGAAAAATTCCACTCGAGACAATTTATCAACTCCTACCTCAAATAGAATCACAAGAGAGTAGACGGAAAAAACGGCTCAAGCATCAAATTATTGAGAAGTTAAACGTAATAGGGAAAAAGTTGGAACATGAATTAGTCTGGCGAGACATTGATTATCAGAAGGATCAATTAGATAGTTTAGAGAACTCTCAACAATTAACTTTAACTTTAGGACAGTTAATTAAACAAGAAGAGAAGATTGTCGATTCATATAAAAAAGCAATTGAACGTGGTATTGATGGCTAAGCGTTCAGATTAAAGATTATATAGGGAGCGAAAAAATGAAATTTAATATTGATAGATTAAAACAGACTCTCGAAGAATATTCTCGTTTACTTGAAATGGTAATAGTTATAGCTATTACTTTAAGTGTCGCTGTAGGAATGATTGACTTATTTAAATACGGTTATTTAGTTTTACAAGCAGATGTTATAGAAACCTATTCTGTTTTTCAAAATTTTTTAGGTTATGCTTTGTTGCTTTTAGTGGGAATTGAGTTAATTTTTATGTTGCTTTTTCACTCTCCTAAAGCAGTTTTAGAACTGATCTTATTTGTAATTGCTAGAAAAATGCTGATTTATGCGCAAACAATGGAAGATTTGGTATTAGGATCCATAGCTATCTTTATTGTCTTTGCTACTGTTCACTTTTTGGTCAAGAACGAAGATGGCCATTTATTACGAAATGACGAGGAGTAAAAATACTATGAGAAAAGCCTATCCCCATGACTGGGAATAGGTTTTAATTTATTTTACATAGATAGCCTTTAAATCATCAATAAAGCTAAAGCGAAGAAGAAGCTCATCTGTATCTTCTTGGTTAAGCTCTTGGTCCATTTCAAAGATAGTAATAGCGGGGCCATTAATTTTAGCTCTTTGGTGTGTCATGTATGAGATGTTTATATCATGATCTTGTAGGAAGGTTGAAAGGCGACCGATTGTTCCAATTTTATCTTTATGACGGATAATTAAAGTAGGGCGTTCGCCAGAAAAGCGAACATCATATTCATCATATTTGTTGATTTCGATTTTTCCACCACCTACTGATGAGCCAATGATGGTGACGTGGTTATTTGGACCGAAGATATGAATACGAGCAGTATTAGGGTGATAGTTTCCTAGATTACGCTCGAGGAAATTAATCTTTAATCCACGTTCTTCAGCAATATCACGTATATCAGCTATTTCTGAATCACGAGTCGTATAGCCTAAAACGCCGGCTATTAATGCTAGGTCAGTGCCATGACCTTGATAAGTTTTAGCAAAAGAATCCATTAGGGTGAATACGACTTCCTCAGGTTCTTCTCCTAGAAGTTGACGAGCAACATTACCGAGGCGAACGGCACCGGCAGTATGAGAAGATGAAGGACCGACCATTACTGGACCAATAATTTCGAAACCAGATTGGTAAGACGCGCTAACTCCATCCTCTAAAATCTTTTCACCTGTTCCAGATAACTCAACCTCAACATCAGCTACTAATTCATCTGAATTACCAAAGACCTGTTCTTTGATACGACGGGCAGTAGGAGTGCCCGCTACACCACCAATGCCTGTTTCTCTTAATGATTCAGGGAGTTCATTACCAATAGCATCCATAGCGTCAATAACTTCATCCGAAGGAATAATGGATACCACATCAGCTAATGCCATATCAGCAGCAGCCATTGCAGTCAGTGCATGAAGTCCATTCCGAATGATACAAGGGATTTCTACTAAACCTGCAACAGGATCGCAAACAAGTCCGAGTGAGTTTTTAAGTGCTAATCCCACTGCATTACCAACTTGCTCAGGTGTTCCACCTTTCAATTCAACTAGGGCCCCAGCTGCCATAGAAGTGGCAGAACCCACTTCGGCTTGGCAACCTCCTTGGGCGCCGGAAATAGAAGCACGGTTAGCAATAACTAAGCCTAAAGCAGAAGCGGTAAACATCGCACGGACTAATTGTTCCTTTTCAAAATTTCCAGTATCAAGCATATGAACTAAACAAGCAGGTAAAATACCGGCAGAACCTGCCGTAGGGGTCGCAACAATTCTTCCCATTGAAGCATTCACTTCATTGACTGCCATCGCATTTGCGACAACTCTTAATGTGAAGGAATCGATTAAAGAGTCATCCTTTTGGGTATATTCAAAGACACGATGACCATCTCCACCAGTCACACCTGTATGACTCATAACAGACTCCAAAGTACCTTTTCTTACTGAATTGACCATGACATCAAACTGTTCTTCCATAGCAACTAACATTTCTTCCTCAGTAATTCCTCGTAATTCCATTTCATTTTGAATCATTACTTGAGAAATGGTTAGTTTTCTTTCATTAGCTTCATCAATTAAACCTTTTAAACTTGTAAATGACATAAAATCAACCCCAATCCAGATACTTATTTTTACTTAGTGCATTATAGCACAGCCTTACTTGTAATTTAACCTTTTTCAGAAAAATATGCTAGCGTAAATCGCTAGCATTGTTATTATATCTTTGTAAACGGATTCCATTTCTTACTATTTTCGATACCTGTTTTTTTAACAGATTTAACGATGGTTTGGATAACTTTTAAACTGCCATCTTTAATAATTTGACCGAGCAATTTAGTGCTTTCAATGGTTGCAGACCGTTTGATAACTTGATTATCAGCATCTTTCAAGCTGCCCAAATAATCCATAGTAACAATTCCCACTCTTAAGGTTAGTAGGGCATTAATGGATCCTTCTAAAATAGAGTTGGCTATTAAATTAGTAATCGAAACAGAGCCTGGAATCATGGATAATAGACTGCCTCCAAGGATGGAAGAGATGAAAGGTTCCATTTGAGCTTCAATAAGATCTAAGTCTTCAATCCCTCTAGCCATTAAAATTGTGGTTGCAACATTAGTGTATATGGAAAGAACTTTTCCGAAACTCGGACGCGTATCATACACTTTGATCAAATGCCAAACCATTTTCATTAAAACAACTAGAACTGTAAGGGCATCTAAGGAACCATTTTGTGAGATAGCAGTTGTTAAGAAAACCATTTGAGCTTGTTTTTTGATTTCAATTAAGCCATGTTCTCTTAAAGAATGATGGGCCAAGTGAATTTGTTCTTCTGCGGATAAGTTTTCGTGAGCAAGCCAATCGTAATTCAGCTCTTTTAAAGTAGGGTTCTTAATTAGTTTGACTAAACTATCTTTTACATACTGATCGTATTCTTCTGGACCTGCTCCATCTGCTAAATCTATTTCTTTAGGCAACTTCATTAGTTCTCTCACAGTTAGGAATGTAAAATAAATTAACATAACAGCTAGAATAAAAATGACTGTGAGTGCTAAGAGAGGATGGATATAAGCTAAATTACGGTATAATTGCATAAATTGATTGAAAATAAAAATAATGGTTATAATTAAAAAAGTTGAGGCTACTACTTTCAGCCATTGGCGCTAATTATTCAAAAAATCACCCCTCGATTTTATAAGTTTAACATTTTAAATAGAAAGATTACTCCGACCATAGACTGACCGATTGAGCATAAAATTTAATCGGCTTGTGACCTTTTATTAAGGTGATATTTATAAGTATCCATAGCTGAATCCACGACAAAGACCGCTAAACCAATGGCAAGAGCAGTCACCAAGGCTTGATAAAAGGACTGACTAGCTGCAATCAAATTGTTTTGCATAAAGTATTCTGCAGTCTCGTAAATGGCAATTCCCGGTACATAAAGAAAGAAAGCAGGAATGTAAAAAACATTAACGACGGTTTTAAACTTACGTGACATCCACTGGCCCATAATACTTACAATAAGACTACCAATAAAAGTAGCGATAAAGGTATTGGTGTGACTTAGAACAAATAAATAAACAGCATATGAAATGATTCCCGGTATACCTGACCAATAAATGAATTTACGTGGAGCATTGACATTGATAGCTGCTGCTACAGTTGCTAGATAACTAGCAACGAGTCTTAATATTAAATGATTTAATTCCATAAGTTAATCACTCCATATGAGATAGCTAAGCCAATTCCGACACCCAAAGCAAGGCTCAATCCTTCCTTAAAAGCATCTATTAAACGAGTTATACCAGTAGAGTAATCCCCGTGAAGCAAATCACGGATTCCATTGGTAAAAGCCGTTCCGGGATAAAGTGGCATTAAAGTGGCACCAATAACAATATTTAGGTTAAAGCGGGTGGTTACATACCAATGGATAATGGGTAAAACAAAGGCTAGTGAACTTGTCATTAAGACATTGACAGCAAAACGGTTGAGACCAAAGTTATCTTCTGATAGTTTAAAAAATAGAATCATGATGGTTGGAATTAGAGCAATCACCAAATCGCCTAAACCACCTTCTAATAAGATAACATAGGACATGATCAAAAGAATTGTCCAAACAAATTGGTTATGGGTGGTATATTCCTGGTATTGAATGCTGTTTAGTTTCAAATAGGCTTCTTGTGGACTAATACTTTTGTCTAATAATTGACCAATGATTTCATTGACTTGATGGATGATGCGCATGTGATTTTTGCGGTTTTTCACCCTTACAATAATTGTGCTTCCCACCGGGCTTTCTTCTTTAAACTGACTATTTTGTAAAGCTAAAAATAGGCCAGAAGCAGATGAAAAGACAGCGGGTTGGTCAAAGTTACTTAATGAGAGAATTTGGTTAACTGTTCGCTCAACTCGATAACCTTCAGCTTCTGATTGAATCAAGAGGGTCCCAGCAAGAGTGGCTAGTTGAAGAATTGACTGTTCTCTTTTATCCATGAGCAAGCCCCTTTAGTTTTTTGTCTATTATAGCATATTCTCGATAACAGAATAGAAGTCTGAATCAGAGAAGTTGGATAAATCGTGTTACAATAATAAATAGAGGTGATGATTTGAAAATATCAAAAATTCAGGTTCAAAAAAAGAATAAGCAACGCTATTCTATTTTTATAGATAATCAGTTTGCTTTTGGAATCGATGAGGCAATTTTAATTAAGTTTGCTATCAGAAAAGGTTTAGCAGTCGATCAAGAGTTAATTAGAAAAATTTTAGAAGCTGAATTTCATTATCGTTTTTATCAAAAAACGCTAAACTATCTGTCTTATGGTTTGAAATCTGAACAAGAAGTACGTGATTATCTTGATAAAATGATAAAAGAGTCACAAAGTGAGAAGATGGAAGAAAGGCAGGATTTTTCTAAGGAAATGGAATCTAGTAACTGCAAAACGCCACTAGCTAATCCCAGTAAACAACAAAGGAATGTTGACTATGCATCTTTTGACATTTCAGAAAGTTTGATTGATCAAATTATTGACAAACTAAAAGAACAAAACTTAATTAATGATCTTATTTATGGCCAAGCCTATGTACGCACTCAAGCCAATATCAACCGTAAAGGGCCAAGAAACATTTCTTATGAGCTGAAAATGAAAGGTTTAAATGATCTATTAATTGAAGAAGCTTTAATGGAGTATCCAGAAAATTTGCAACGAGAAAACTTAAAAATGTTAGCGGATAAGTTTATTAAAAGTAAAAAACGATTGTCTTTAGCCATGCAAAAAACAAAGTTATACCAACACCTTAACCAAAAGGGCTATGATCGAACAATCATTCAAACCTTTCTAGATAATTATAAAATGGAAGTCGATCCTGAACTTCAGGAGGATCTGCTGGATAAAGAGGGGCAAAAAATTTTTCGCAAAAGATCCAAAAAACATGAAGGCTACGAACTTAAGCAGCGTCTAATTGTCGACTTGCGCCAAAAGGGATTTGAATATCAAGACATTCAAAATTGGCTAGAGGATAATGAAAGTGTGATGAATATGAAAGGGGAGAATGAGTAGTTAAATGAGTAAATTTATAAGTAGTTATCTTGATTGGTCTCCTCAAAAAATTCAGAAGTTTCGCAAAACAGTATTAACTTGGTACGATGAAGAAGGGCGAGACTTACCATGGCGCCACAGCAAAGATCCCTATCAAATTTGGGTCAGTGAGATTATGCTGCAACAAACGCAAGTGAATACGGTTATCCCTTACTATGAGCGTTTTATAGACGAGTTACCAACTATTCAAGCTTTAGCTCAAAGTTCTGAAGAACAACTGCATCAGCTATGGCAAGGCTTAGGCTATTATTCAAGGGTAAGAAATATGCAATTTGCTGCTAAACAAATTATGAATGATTATGATGGCATCATGCCAAAAACCATGAAGGAGCTATTAAGTTTAAAAGGTATTGGACCTTATACAGCAGCAGCTATCGGCTCGATTGCCTTTGGTTTAGTTGAGCCTGCCATTGATGGCAATTTAATGCGTATTATCGCTCGCTTATTTGAAGTAGAGGAAGATATTGGTCAAGCAAAAAACCGTAAAGTTTTTAAAGCCATATTAGACCCTCTGATTGACCCCAAACGACCGGGTGACTTTAATCAAGCTTTGATGGATATTGGAGCTACCGTTATGACACCAAGCAATTACCGGCCTGAAAACCATATCTTAGAAGAATTTGATCAATCTTATCAAAATGGAACGAGTCATCTTTATCCAGTTAAACATAAGAAGACTAAGCAGATAAGACAAGAATGGCTTGCTTATAAAATTATAAATAAAGAAGGGAAAGTTTTAATGCGTCAGCATCAAACCGGAGAATTATTGTTCGGCTTATGGCACTATCCTTTAGTAGAAGTCGATTTGCTAGCTTTAAAAGATGCAAATGAAGTTAAAGAGGCATTCTTTTATACTTATCTCAAGCCAGATGAAATGGTAATGGAATCTGTTGTAGAAGAAATTCAGCAATACTTTAAAGTCAAGATAGAAAAGCTTACTCCAGCAATAAAACATGTTTTTAGCCATCGAATTTGGCAAGTTGGCATTTTAGCGGTCAATTTTGAAAGTAGTGGACAGCAATTACTTGATCAGCTTCATCTAAATGATAGTAGCTTTCGGTGGGTAGCAGAGAGTGATATAAGTCAATTGGCCTTGTCCTCACTGCAGATAAAATTATTAGATAGTAATAAAGCATCTTCTAATGATGACTTACGACTTTTTTAAATGATGCATCAAACAAATAAGTTTTAAAAAATTTAGACCCCTAGCAAAAAGAGCTAGAGGTCTTTTGATTACAAACGATATATTTTAATTATTAAAAGTCATAGGCTTCTTCTTCTTTTTGGCGTTTTAATTCCATAGCTTGGCTAAATAATAAAGTATCTTTAATTAAACCATCTAAACGGTAATGGATGTTTTGATTAATTATTTCACCTTGATGATAGTCAGCTTCTTCAATAAAGACATAAGAAGGAATAACCATAGCTTTCATATATGAAAGTATAGGCTTCAATTGATATTCGGCAATTAAGTAGTGTTTAGGACTACCTGCTGTAATCACCATTCCAACTGTCTTGTCTCTTA
Organism: Facklamia sp. P12937; assembly: GCF_050409505.1. Taxonomy (NCBI): domain Bacteria; kingdom Bacillati; phylum Bacillota; class Bacilli; order Lactobacillales; family Aerococcaceae; genus Facklamia; species Facklamia sp. P12937. The sequence continues at coordinate 80,345 of NZ_JBNUPI010000001.1, read as the reverse complement.
AAGCATTTTGTGGTAAAAGATCGAAAATATTTTTAAGTGTGGCTGGGATGGAGGCTTGGAAGATTGGACTACCAATTATGATAGCATCAGCTTCCATGATTGCTTTTGTAACATAAGCACTATCGCCAGTAAGTTCAACATAGTGATGACCATCCGCGAATTCAATATCTTTTTCAGCTAGATCAATCAACTCCACATCAAAGTCTGAATAGTTTGTTTGAATAATCTCTTTAGTGAGGTTCATAGCAATGCGAGTTTTACTACCCATCTTCGAACCAGAAAGTAAAATTAATCTCATTATTCCACTTCCTTTTCCTTGGTCAATTCTTGGACCGTCTCTCTAAATTTAGCGTGATCGGTTGGCTCAGCTTGATCGGCAGCTTTTTGACCAGTATAGCGGCGAACAGCGGGTAAAACTTTAGCCTCTAAAAGTTCTAAGTTCTTCATTAGATGTTCGAAAGGAATTCCACCAAAATCAATTTGAGCCACATAACGGCTGATACCGAAAGTTTCATATTGATAGAGAATTTTCTCAACGATTTCTTGCGGACTTCCAACGTTAAGAATATCATTAAGGTTTTCTGATTGGGCAAAAGCTCGCTTAGGAAATTCTTGACCATTTGAGAAGGTAAAGCCTTTAGAAATGAAAGTATAGGCTTCTTGTCTGGCTTTTTGTGAAGTTTCAGCTACGTATAGCATTCCAGCAGTTGCCACAGGGAAATCTTGGCTTTGATAGCCACTTTCTTCTAAGGCTTCCCGATAAGACTGAATATTAGCTAAATGAATATCGACTGGTCCAGTTAAATGTGCTAAGAAGATAGGGGCTCCTTGACGTCCGGCTTGAATAGCAGATGTGCGATGGCCACCAACTGCGCGCCAAATTGTCAGTTTACGATTTTGATAAGGTCGAGGTAGAATGGAAGCATTCTTCAAAGGTGCTCTAAATTCTCCCTCCCAATTTATAATTAAATCTTCATTAATCTGACGTAAAAGTTCAAATTTTTCTTCGAATAAGGCTTCATAATCGCGCATATTATAGCCTAATAAATCAAAAAGACCTACACGTGAAGCGCGTCCTGCAATGATCTCCATTCTTCCTTTTGAAATAAGATCCAGGGTAGCAAAATCTTCAAAGATGCGAACGGGATCTGAAGTTGAAACGATGGTTGCAGCAGAAGAAAGTTTAATTTTAGAAGTTGCTTGAGCAATAGCTGCTAAGATAACTGTATGCGCTTGGCTAGTAAAATAAGGTTGGTGACTTTCACCGACACTAAAAAGATCTAAGCCAGCCGCTTCTGCTTCAATACCATAACGAATAATTTCATTGACTCTTTGTTCTTGTGAAATACGGTCGCCAGTAATTGGATGAGGTACATGATCACCTAAAGTATATATACCAATTTCTAGTGGTTTTTTGGGGGAAGTGCTTGAATTCATAATAAGCTTCCTTTCTTTTTTTTATTGAACAAATTATAGCATAAATCTCGAATTTTAGGAAATAATTTATTTTAAGGAGAGAATAAGCTTTCTCTTATAAAATGAAATTTGCTCCCATAAAGACAAGCGAGTATGATATAATATTCAAGGAAAAGTTGATAGCCGAATGGCTAATTATTTACACAATAGAAAGTAGGTTCAGTGATGAAGCAGCCCAGAGAAGGTGAATTCATTACTGTTAAAAGTTATAAACACGATGGTTCTTTGCATCGAACATGGCGCGATACGATGGTTTTAAAGACCAGTGAGCAGTCTATTATTGGGTGCAATGATCATACTTTAGTGATCGAATCAGATGGTCGTCGATGGGTGACACGAGAAGCTGCAATTGTATATTACCATCAACATTTTTGGTTTAATATTGTAGCGATGATTCGTAAAAGAGGTGTCACTTATTATTGTAATCTTGCCTCTCCATATGTTATGGACAAGGAAGCGTTAAAATATATTGATTATGATCTTGATATAAAAGTGTTTCCAGATGGTGAGAAGCGATTGTTGGATTTAGATGAGTATGAAGTACATAGTCGACGTTATAATTATCCAGTCGAAATTGATCGCATTTTGAAATATAACATTCAAGAGCTGGTCCGTTGGATTGAGGAAAAAAAAGGTCCTTTTAATCCGGCCTTTATCGATATTTGGTATGAACGTTATTGTCAATTGTCACATCGCAAACGTTATAAATAGTTAATAGTAGAATTCACTGAGAGAGATTTTGTGTAAAACGCAATAGAAGCGATAGTAAATCGTTATTCTATTGCTTTTTTTTAAAATAAAGGATGAGAGAGTGAAGGTATGTATACAAAAGAGAGGATTAAAGAATTAGATCAAATGGCATATTTAGGTGCATTAGGAGCTATCTATTCACCTGATAAAACAGTATTTAAAGTATGGGCACCAACTGCTCGCTCCATCCAATTAATTGTTTTTGAAGGTTATTATGGTCAAGTTAAAGATGAACACCTCATGGTTAAGCAAGGCCCTGTATTCCAAATAGAATTAGCAGGGGACCATCATCAAACAACCTACCGCTTTCGTATTGATTTCAAAGACGGGAGCCAAAAGGAAACAATCGATCCATACGCTCGAGCATGTACAGTTAATGGTAGGAGATCAGTCGTAGTTGATTTGAAAAAAACCAATCCAGCAGGCTGGTCGAAAAGGATGCCGTCTTTTCCTCGAGACGAAGCTATGGTTATTTATGAAGTGAATGTACGCGACTTAACGATTCAAGGCGAATCTGGCATTACTGATAGAGGAAAGTATCTAGGATTGACTCAAACCGACACACGAAATCCTGAAGGGGATTCCACAGGGTTAGACTATCTAAGTGAGTTGGGAGTGACCCATTTAGAATTTTTACCTCTTTTCGATTTTGACTCTATCGATGAAACCTTTGAGCAACCAAATGAATATAATTGGGGTTACGATCCTTATAACTACAATATTCCAGAAGGCTCTTATGCAACAGATCCTTATGATCCTATTGTTAGAATTAAAGAATTAAAACAAATGATTCATGCTATTCATCAAAAAGGGATGCGTGTCATTATGGATGTTGTTTATAATCATGTCTACCAAGTTGAAAACCATCCTCTCCACTTAACAGTCCCGCACTATTATTTTCGCTATGACCAATCTGGACAGTTAACTAATGGCAGTGGCGTGGGAAATGATACAGCATCTGAACGTGTGATGATGCAAAAGTTCATCGTAGACTCTGTTCAATACTGGGCAAGTGAATTTCATATCGATGGATTTCGCTTTGATTTAATGGGTTTGCATGATATTGAGAGTTTAAAAGCTGTTCGAGAAGCTCTTGATGCAATTGACCCTAGTATAATTATTTTAGGTGAGGGTTGGGATATGGCTAGTCCCATTCCACCAGATCAAAAAGCTAATTTAAATAATGCTTATAAAATGCCTAGAATAGCTCAATTTAATGATGGGATCCGAGAGGCTATAAAAGGGAATGATTTTAATCCTGAGGCAAGGGGGTTTATTAATGGTGCTTGGTACATGGAAGAACCACTAGTTAATAATTTTCTAGCTCGCTATGATTCTGAAAAATTTAATAATCCCATGCAAGTGATTCAATATTGTGAAGCACACGATAATTATACACTCTATGATCGGTTAATGATGGCTGACCCTTATCATCTACCGGAAATTATTATAAAAAAACAGCAATTAGGATTGGCTTTAGTCTTGCTAGCCCAAGGGATTCCCTTTATTCATGCTGGTCAAGAATTTTTAAGAAGCAAGCAAGGAGTCAGAGATTCTTATAACCGACCAGATGCTATTAATCAAATCGATTGGTCTCTAATGACTCAACATTGTAAAACGGTGGAATTCGTAAAGGGTTTAATTCAATTAAGAAAAGAAGAGCCTCTTCTACGCCAAACTAGCTATGAGAGCTTACGTTGTTCGACAGAAGTAATTCAAGCTTCAGACCAAATCATGGCGGTTCGTTATGCCGGTAAAAGCTATGATCTCTTGTTAATGTTTAATGGTGGTGAAGAATATGCGCACTTTAATGTTCCTTTAGGCAATTATACGATGTTAGTTTACGATGATGTTGTTGATCTTGAAGAAAATGAATATCTTAATCAAATTAAATCGATTAATTTGCTTCCATATTCAACGACGGTTATTAAACGTTTAAAAAAGAGAACAAAATAAATATAATTCAAAAGAGCGTGAAGATTCCTTTTAATCCTTACGCTTTTTTGTGTGAAGTTTTTGACATTTAGTCGTGCTTAGTGTAAGTTTAATAGGCTTTCAGAAAATATAAAAGGAGACTAAAATTGGATAGCGCCAGACCTATTGAAATAGGTGACGAGGATGAGTTTATCGAATTTTCGGCGGATGACTCAAGGCTGTGCAGTCTTTAAGAATAGTTAAAACAAGATCGCGAGAACTTGGACAGAGTCTATTCTATGCACCGAAAGCATAAAATATTGAAAGAAATGAGGCGTATTTTATGTGCGGAATTGTTGGATTTATTGGTGAAGGAAATGTACAAAGAATTATACTTGATGGATTGGCAAAATTAGAATACCGTGGTTATGATTCGGCCGGACTTTATCTTTTAGATCAAGAAGGTAGGGGTCATCTTTTTAAAGAGAAAGGTAGAATTGCCGACCTTGAAAGGGCAGTAAATCAAGAATTTAACTCTAGTATTGGTATTGGTCACACACGGTGGGCAACCCACGGTCCTGCTAATAGAGAAAATGCTCACCCCCATCAATCTAATTCTGATCGCTTTACTTTAGTCCATAATGGTGTGATTGAAAACTATTTAGACTTAAAGAAAACTTACTTAAGTGAAGTATCATTAAAGTCACAAACAGACACAGAAGTAATTGTTGCTTTAATTGCTTACTTCTCACAAGAAGGAATATCTACCAAAGAAGCATTAAAAAAGGTGCTTCAATTGATAGAAGGCTCTTATGCTATTGGATTAATTGATAAAGAAGACCCCACAACTCTTTATGCTGCTAAGAAAAAATCACCATTATTAGTGGGCATGGGAAACGATTTCAATGTAATTGCATCGGATGCAATGGCAACGATTGATTTGACCAGTGAATATATTGAAATTCACGACGGTGAATTATTGATGATTCAATCGGATGGCATTTTAATTGAGGACTTATCGGGTCAAGTCATTGACCGTTCTTCTTATATTGCAGACTTAGATGCTAGTGATCTTGATAAAGGAACTTATCCGCACTATATGCTTAAAGAAATGGATGAGCAAGCTGCTGTAGTTCGTAAAAATATTCTTTATTATCAGAATCAAGATAGTGAATTTACTATTGAAGCTGACCTTTTATCTGAAATTAAGCAAGCGGATCGTCTTTATATTTTAGCTTGTGGGACTTCTTATCATGCAGGTTTAGTAGGTAAAGTGATGATTGAAGACTTGGCGAAAACACCAGTGGAAGTTCATCTTTCATCAGAGTTTTCTTATCACTTGCCGCTATTAAGTCAAAGACCTTTCTTTATATTTATTTCTCAATCAGGCGAAACAGCTGATAGTCGACAAGCTTTAGTGAAAGTCAATGAATTAAACTATCCATCTTTAACTATAACTAATGTCAAGGGATCTACTCTCTCGAGAGAATCGGATTATACACTTTTATTGAATGCAGGACCGGAAATTGCTGTGGCTTCTACAAAGGCTTATACAGCTCAATTAACAGTCTTAGCGATTTTAGCAGATGTTCTTGCAAGCCAAAAGGATTTCTCAATGAAACATGAGTTATCATTAGTTTCTCAAGCCATTGAAAGGGTCCTTACTCAAAAAGATGCTTTAAATTCTTGGGTAAAAAATGGACTTGCAGATAAAGTGCATGCTTTCTATTTAGGGCGTCATATGGATTATTTAGTAGCCATGGAAGCAGCTCTTAAACTAAAAGAAATCTCATACATTCACACCGAAGCTTTTGCTTCAGGAGAATTAAAACATGGAACAATTGCTTTAATAGAAGAGGGAACGCCTGTTACTGCATTAATAACTGACCCAGTAACAGCTTCCATTACGCGGTCTAGTTTAGAAGAAGTGAAAGCGCGCGGAGCCAAAACGTTTGTAATAGCAAGTGAACCATACGCAAGTGAAGGAGACTTTGTTCTTCCATCTGTGCATCCGCTCTTAACTCCAATTGTGAGTGTGGTTGCTTGCCAAATGATTGCCTATTTAGCAACAGTTGAACGGGGGCTTGATGTAGATAAACCACGTAATTTAGCTAAATCGGTAACGGTGGAGTAATTTATAAAAAAGATGAGAAATGACTGAGGTTTTATCCACAGAAATTTAATTAAAAAGTCATCTGAAGGTTCTGTTTTTTAAATCGAATAAACGCTATAATAGATAATGAAATATAAAATTAGGAGCGAATAAATGAAACCGTCAATTTCAAAACTTCAGCTACAGGTGAAACCATGGGCACTTGCCTATTCCATCTTTATGGTTACTTTAGGCTGTCTCGTCTATGCTGCTGGGGTAAACAGTTTTGTAATCCCCAATCATTTTGGTAATGGTGGAGTGGCAGGTATCGCGATTATCTTAAAATATATCAAGGATATTCCTACTGGGACCACAAACCTCATTATAAATTCTTTTATTCTATTGATTGGTTATCGATTTCTTGAAAAACGTACGTTAATTTTTACAATTTATGCCATGATTGTAACCTCCTGGGCTTTAAACACTGTCTTTCCACCTGTTTTTATTTCAGAAAACCGGCTAATTTCGGCAATGGCAGGCGGAGTTGTAATGGGTATTGGTTTAGGATTAATTCTTAAAGGACATGGTTCTTCGGCCGGAACAGATATTATCGCCATGATTTTAAAGAAATACCTTGGGATTAATTTTGCCACAGCTACCTTTTTATTAAACATGTCAATTGTCTTAGCTTCTGGGTTTGTTATAGGTGCTGAAAACACTATTGTTACTATCTTTATGAAATTTTTAACCTCAGCTGCCTTAGAATTTGTTACGGATGGCTTTAGTCGTCGGAAGGCAATGTTAATTATTACTAAAGAACCAGAACAAGTTTGTCAGATGATTACCGAAGAAATTGCAAGAGGGATCACTGTTTTCAGAGCTTATGGTTATTACACCCATAAGGAAAAAGAAGTGTTATATATTGTTGTATCTAAACAGCAAGTGGTGAAAATAGAGCGACATATTGCTTCAATTGATCCAAATGCTTTTGTTACAGTTAGTGATGTTCAAGAAGTTATTGGACAAGGATTTACCTTTTATAATCCTAATAATAAAAATCGCCGTTTTTACGATGAATAATAAAAGAACTCGTCTTCAAAATTGAAAGGCGATTTTTTGGACGAGATAAAAATTAGAGTCAATTTTATAATACTGTGAGCTAATTATGCTATGTATTCTTTAATGAATGACGGAGGGAAAATGATGATTAAAGTATATGGTTTAAAGCAATGTTCAACTTGTCGCAAGATTATGAAGTATTTGCAGGAAAATGGTTTGGAATTGACTGAGATAGAAGATATTCGCGACAATCCCCCCTCTCTTTCGGAATTAAAAGTGGCTTATCAATCGACAGATGGCAATATTCGCAAAATGCTAAATACTTCTGGACAGGTCTACCGAGATATGAAATTAAAAGACCGTTTAGATAGTATGTCTTCTGAAGAAGTTTTAAAGCTAATGAGTAAAAACGGTATGCTAATTAAAAGACCATTTTTAATTGAAAAAGAAAAGGCAAGTAGTGGTTCTAATTTAAAAATAATTAACCGAGTGTGGGAAATTAACAAAGCTTAAAACATAAAAAGAGGTTATCAACTATATAGTGATAGCCTCTTTTTTAAAAGAATGATGTTAACCAATGTAAAATATAAGTTGTTCCAAAACCATAACAAGCTAAGGAAACAGGTTTGCCAAATAGCAAGGATAAAATGAAGTACTTGCGAGTCATAGTAGTGATTCCAGCTCCATAACAGAGAATATCAGCTGGCGAGAAGGGAAAAAACATTAAAAAAGTAAAAAGCCAATTTCCCATGTTTTTTCTTTCGTAAAGTCTGATCATTTTACCATAAGACTTATCACCGAGTATGGCTCGGACAGTAGGTTTTCCATATCTTCTACCAATCCAAAAGTTGACCCAAGATCCGAGATAGATGGGTAACAAATTGAGGACGAAACCCCAAAAGGGACCAAAGGCTAAGATTCCAATGGGAATAGTAATCGCTCCCGGCATAACTGGAATAATGGTTTGAGCTATCTGAATGATAATAAAAATCAAGGGCGCCCAAAAGCCAAAACCTTTAATCATTACTAGCATTTTTCTCTCGTCGGTAAAAACACCTGCTTGAATTCCCCACATAACTAATATGAAAGTAATTATGAGTCCCAAAATATTGAGGAAATGCATCCATTTTCGGGTTAAAATTTGTCTTTTTTCATCCATCGGGTCACACTCCTCAAAAACATTTTAACATATGTTGATGATATGACAATCATAGATGAAAATTAACCAAAATCAGACAGACTTAAGTCTTAATTAATTGATTGATCGGACTGAAAAGGTTCAACCGATAATTGATAGTTACGAATATAATTGATAAAGTTTTTAACGGATTCAGGAAGGTGTGTATTTTTACGATAAACCAAGTAAAAGTTTCGTATAGAATTCACTCCTTCAATATCGAAGGTTAAAACTTCTTTATGTTTCACATCAGGCTGAACAGCTAGCTCTGATAGAATGGAAATCCCAACCCCCAACTTAATAAATTGTTTTATCGTTTCATTATTATTTACTTCAAAAACTTTATTCAGTTTGAGTGGATCGATATCCAACTCTCTCAGTATCAATGCTGATTCTTTAAGTGTTCCTGAACCTTCCTCGCGAGTAATGAAAGGTTTTTCTAAGATCTTCTTAATTGGATAAGCTGTTTCTTTATATTGTATGAATTCTTGGTTATAAGGGGTAACAATGACTAATTTATCCGAAAAGAGCTTCTCAAAAGTCAAGTTACTATTCATCGATTGAGAGCCAACAATACCAATATTTAAAGACCCTAGGGCAATATCATTAATAATATCAATGGTATCACTTTGGTGAAGGGAGACCCGCATCTCTTTATTATTTTTGGCAAATTCCGAAAGAGCTAACGGAAGAAGATAAGAAGCAGCAATGGATGAGGCACCGATTGTGATTTCATGGTTGTTTCTTTGAGAAAAGGTGGTTTCAATGTTACGTGACATTTTTAATAAGGATTGTGCGTACTTATAAAATTCCTGTCCTTGGGTAGTTAATTCATGGCTTTTAGTTGTGCGTGAAATTAATTCGATGCCTAATTCATTTTCCAATTGTTTAATGTGCAAAGAGACAGTTGGTTGAGAGAGGTAGAGTTGGTTAGCAGCTTCTGAAAAACTACCCCATTCTACTATTGTTATAAAGGTTTGGATTTGTTTTAATTCCACAAAAGTCACTACTTTCTGATATCGATTTAATATTTATTTTTGATTTTAAGGTGAGAGAGGTATTTATTAGAAAAAATAATAAATAATTGTCGAATCGTTTAAAATTACTCAGATAGATCTTTTTGAATGTCTTTAAGACATTCAACGGCGACCATGAGGTCTTCTTTTTTCGTATAATGCGATAGTGAGAATCGCACAACTCCTTGTTCCTTGGTTCCTAATGCTTCATGCATTAAAGGAGCACAGTGACCACCACCTCGTGTTATAATTTCAGCTCGGTCAATCAGTTCTTCAACTACGATGGCCGAGTCAAAATCGCCTAGATTAATTGAAAGAATTCCACAGCGGTCTACAGTAGGATTAAAATGACCGTAAAATTTTATTTGGGGAATGGATTGAAGTTCCTTATAAAAGATGTTTAAGAGATTCCTTTCATAATCTCTTACTTTATTCACTCCATAATCAATTAAATAATTTACACCTGCTGCAAGACCAGCAATTCCATGACTATTTAAAGTTCCGGCTTCTAAGCGTGAGGGGTAATCAAGAGGTTGATGATGACTAAAGGTATCAATGCCTGTTCCACCTGATTTTAGTGGATGAATCTCTACATCTGGGTGAACATATATACCACCAGTTCCTTGCGGACCTAAAAGACTTTTATGTCCTGTAAAACAAAGAACATCTATGTCCAAAGCTTCTACGTCGATAGGTATACAGCCAATTGTCTGTGAGGCATCTACAATACCTAAAAGATTGTGTTGGTGTAGAATTTGAGTGATTTCCTTGATCGGATTAATGTCACCAGTAACATTGGAAGCATGAGTGATGACCATTCCTTTAGTGTTGCTTTGAATGGTATTATTTACTGTTGCCGGATCAATAATTCCTTTCGAATTGATGCCTAAAATAGTCAGTTCAAGACCATTTTCTTCTAGTTCATAGAGAGGTCTTAGAACGGAATTATGTTCCATGACAGTCGTAATAACATGGTCACCTTTCTTAAATAATCCTTTAATAACTGTATTTAAACTATCTGTAGCGTTATGAGTGAAAATTATTTGCCGAGGGTCTTTGCCGTTAATCAATTGATTCAAAGATTGACGGGCTTGAAAAATGCTTCGAGAAGCTTGCATGGCTGAATCCGAAGAACCTCTGCCAGCATTGCCAGAATGCTGAATGGCGTCAATGACCGCGTCAATGACTACTTGAGGTTTATTTAGGGAAGTGGCTGCATTATCTAAATAAATCATAAGATCTTCTCCTCTTTAAAATTTATATTATCATTCCCATTATATCTTAATAGATAAGGGCCTTCATGGTTAATTTGAATTGATATCGCTTTCATCAGTTATTCTGATAAATGCTCAAGGCTGTTCTAACAAAGCTTGTCGGTGCATATTTGAAGTGATATGATTAGCCAGTAAAAAAATATATATAAGGAGGTGTCTTATGAAAAAAATGTTTTCATGGTTGATGTTGACTGTATTATTTGTTGGGCTTATGCAACCATTTGCTAGAATTAATGCTGAAGATGAAGTTGAAGAAAACACTACCGAAGCTTCAAGTGAGGAGCAATACCCTGTCGATCCGGCCAAACAAGTTTATGTTGATGCAGAATGGATTAAAAATGTCTTAGATGGTAATTCAGACATTGAAAAATATGTATTGGCGGAAGTCACTTGGGGCGAAGCCGATGCAAGTCCAGATTATTTGAGAAAACACTTGCCTGGAGCGATTCATATTAATACGGATTCGGTTGAAGAGGGTCCTGTATGGAATTTGCGATCTGCCGAAGAAATTGAAGAATCTTTATTAAAATATGGGATTGATAAAGATACGACGTTGATTTTATATGGACCTGATACAGGTGTAGACCGTGTAGCTTATGCTGCATTGTACACAGGAGTTGAATCCGTTAAAATTCTAGATGGCGGCTTAGCTATTTGGGAAGCAGCAGGTTACGAAATAGAAGAAGGTGAAGTGGTCCCTGCAGCTGTTAAAGAATTTGGAGTCGAAGTGCCTGCTCATTCTGAATATCTTATATCTTTAGATGATACTGTGGATGCTTTAGCTAATAATGACAACTTTCGCTTAGTCTCTCTACGTTCTGAAAATGAATGGTTAGGTATAGAATCAGGATACTCTTATATTCCTAAAGCGGGAGAACCTAAAGGAGCAGTTTGGGGACGTCCATTATTGAGGGGCTCTGGAGAAGCTAATAGTTCAGGAATGGAAGATTTTAAAAATGAAGACGGTACAAATAAAAGCTTCGATGAGATTTTGGCTTTTTGGCAAGAAGAAGGTTTTGATGTTGAAAATGATTTAACCTTTTATTGTGGAACTGGTTGGAGATCTAGCCTTCCATTCTTGTTGATGTATGAGCGGGGTTTAGATGTTACCATGTTTGATGGTGGATGGAATGAATGGCAAATGAATGATGATTTGGAAGTTCAAATTGGTGATCCTCAATCAGATTCGGTAAAATATAAAACAGTTGGAGATTTAGAAGAAGGAAAAGAAACCAATTAGAAAGCATCTTCAAAAATACAAGGAAGCGTGCTCGCCATTGACGACGAGCATGCTTTTTATTAAGGAGAATATTAATGAAAAAAATTCTAAAATTATTAAGTTTAGCTGTTATAACCAGTTTAATAGTCAATACTACATATGTTTTTGCCAATGAGGGAGGCCCATTAAACAACTTATCTTTTGAAGAAATAGTAGAGCAAGCAAAAGGAAGTGAAGTTAATTTTTATGGATGGGGCGGCGATGAAAAGCTTAACCAGTGGTTAGATGAAGTATATGGACCAAGACTTAAAGAAAAATATGATATTACGTTAAACCGTATTCCGATGGATATCGATCAAATTTTGAGTCAATTAGTGAGTGAGAAGCAAGCTCAAACTAGCGAAAGTGAAATGGATATGATTTGGATCAATGGCGAGAATTTTAAATCTGCTCGAGAAAATGAACTCTTATATGGTCCATTCACAGAAATTTTACCAAATTATCAAGAATTTCTAGATATAGAAGATATAGAAAACAATCAGGATTTTGGCTATCCAATTGAAGGTTTTGAAGCTCCTTACTCAAAATCTCAGCTTGTTTTAATTAAAGATTCAGAAGTAACTAAAGAAACTCCTACAGATGCTGAATCCTTGTTAGCATACGTAAAAGAAAATCCTGGAAGCTTTACTTATCCGGCATTGCCAGATTTTACCGGTTCCGCTTTTGTTCGGAATATTATCTATGAATTTGTTGATTATCAAGAATTTCAAAAGATGGAAACAGATAAAGAAGAGCTGAAAGTTCTCATTCAACCGGCTTTGGATTACTTAAATGAATTGGCTCCTTATTTATGGAGTGAGGGGAAAACTTATCCAAGCGATGGTCCTGCCTTAAACAATTTATTTATGGATGGAGAAGTTGCTTTTCATATCAACTATAACGCTTATGAAATTGCTCGATCAATTGAACAGGGAATGTATCCATCGACTGCCCAATCATTTGTTTTTGAAAAGGGCACAATAGGTAATACTAACTTTATAGCAATTGGTAAAAATGCATCACACAAAGCAGCCGCTATGGTAGCAATAAATGAAATGCTATCGCCAGAAATGCAATTATCAAAATACGAACACCTCGGTCTAATTCCGGTAATCGATAATGATAAATTAAATGATCAATTAAAAGCAGACTTTGAGGAAGTAGAAATTGGCGAGGGGATAATACCACAAGAACAACTTTTATCTAAGCGACTGCCAGAAATGCCCGCACAATTAGTGCCTTTGATCGAAGAAATTTGGCTAGATGAAGTGGCAGGAAAATAAAATGGAGCTTACGAAGAAGAAGCGTTTTTATGCAGTTCTCTTATTTATGCCTCAGTTCATTTTAAGTTTGTTTTTACTGTTAGGTGTAATGATTGGAATAGTGCAGTCTTTTGGATACATTCCTTCTTTAAATTTAAATGAGTTCAGTCTGACTTACTATCAAGATTTATTAAATGATAAACAATTTAAGCAATCAGTGTTTTTTTCATTGAAAATTGCTTTTTATTCAGCTTTTCTTTCAACGATTATGGGTCTAGCTTGGGCTTACTTTTGGCTTGTTCAAGAAAAATTAAGTAGATGGCAACAGACGCTAGTAAAAATTCCTATAATTGTTCCTCATTTAGTGGTCGCACTGTTTACTTTACAACTGTTTGGACGAACCGGAATATTTGCACGAATTTTATTTGCAATGGGAATTTCAAATGCCCAAGCTTGGTTTGATGCATTAATGTTTCAACCAAATGGTTGGGGCATTATTTTTTCTTTTATGTGGAAAGAAATTCCTTTTGTTTTATTTTATTGTTATCCTATAATAAGTTCAATCAATAATAAACTTGGCGAAGCTGCACAGACGCTTGGAGCCAGTCGCTTACAAAGTTTTATTAAGATTGTGCTACCCTTATCAAAAAACACAATCTTAGCTGCCTTTTTCATTATATTTATGTACGCTTTTGGTTCCTACGAGCTAGCAGCTTTATTAGGACCAACTTTACCTAAGGCATTACCAATTGCAGCTTATCAAGCATATATGCATCCTGATTTAAGCCAACGTCCTTTGGCAATGGCATATAATGGAATTTTAATACTCATTAGTTTGATGGCCGTTGTAGTAATTTATCTGATAGCATTTTATCCACAACTAAAGAAACAACTATTCAGTGAAGAAAAGGTGGGTCGAGATGTATCGTAAGACTATTCATTTCTTAATATTTATAGTTATTTTTTTGCCAATTAGTATTTTATTAATCTGGGCATTTACTGCTCGCTGGCCATGGCCTCATTTGATCCCGCACAATTTGTCCCTAAGAGGGTTTGAAAATCTGGTACGGCAACCTAATCAATTACTAACACTTATACTATCTTCAGTATTTATTTCGTCATGTGTAGCCATGCTGTCATCTTTGATTGCCTTAATGACTGCTAGAGCGACGGTAATGGCTAAAGGCTTCTTTAAGAATTTTATTCAGTTGACTATCGCCCTACCTTTTCTAATTCCTGTGATTGTTTTTGCTACAGGTATTCATCAAAAAATGTTTGAATGGGGCTGGGCTAATAAGCTTTGGGGCGTGATATTAGCCCATTTGATTTATTCCTTACCCTATGCTTCATACTTAGTGATTGATGCCTACCATGCGGTTGGCCTTCATTTAGAAGAGCAAGCATGGGTATTAGGAGCAAATAAGTTGAAAGCATTCTGGAAAATAACTTTTCCACTGCTGCTCCCTGTTCTTGCGACCAGTTTGGCTACGTCATTCATTGTTTCTTTTAGTCAGTATTTCCTGACTTTAATGATAGGTGGGGGGAAGATTCAAACCCTATCAGTAATTATTTTTCCTTATTTACAAAGAAACGATCGTACAATTGCTAGCATATACGCTTTGTTCTTTTTAATTATTAGCTTTTTAGTTATGGGACTACTCTCTTGGCTTTCCAATTTATATCAAAGTAAATATGAAAAATTCGACTATTATTAGGAGGTGAACCGTGTCTTTAATCATTAGAAATATATCAGTGAGTTTGGGTCATAACAAAGTCTTAAAAGATCTTAATCTTGAAGTTAAAAAAGGAGAGTATTTAGCTTTACTTGGGCCTTCTGGATCTGGAAAAACTACTTTTTTGAAAACACTAGCTGGACTAATTGAAAATGCTGAGGGAGATATTTTACTTAATCAAACTTCTATTATGAAAGAACCAAGTCATTCCCGTCCAGTTTCGGTGGTTTTTCAAGATTTAAGACTTTTTCCGCATTATAACGTTAAAGAAAATATTGCTTTTCCTATGAGGTTAAAGAAAATGAAAGCTAAAGAGATCGATGAGCGGGTAGCATCTTTATTGAATGATGTGCATTTACCTGGTTTACAAGCTTCTTCCATCCATAAACTATCAGGTGGTCAACAACAAAGGGTAGCACTCGCAAGAGCCTTAGCCAATGAACCTCAGGTTCTTTTGTTGGATGAGCCTTTTTCCGGACTCGATGAGCCTCTTAGAAGGGAGATGGGCCAGTTAGTACATAACTTACATGTTAAAAAAGGGCTGGTAACCATCTTAGTGACACATGATAAGCGAGAAGCGGTACAATTTGCTGATCGTATCGCTTTTCTGCATGAGGGTAATTTAGTGCAAGTGGATTATCCTAAAAATGTCTTTGATCATCCTAAAAATGAATATGTGGGTAGTTTCTTTGGAGTGTTGAACCGTTTAAAAGTTATTGAAGAAAGTAGAAAAGACTGGTTAGAGATGGATTTTAATGTTAAATTAAAAGACTATATTGGCAAAGAAATTTTTGTCAGACCAATTCGTGTGGAAGTTAAGACAGAACGTTTATTTTCCTCTTCCAGTCTCATTTTCCCTGCTAAACTAACCCATTTTTTTGAATACCCAGAGTATGTAGATTTAAAATTTCAATTAATCAATTCAAGTGAACAATGGAGTGTCAATGTCTTGCACCAGTCATTAAAAGATTATAAAGTAGGCGAAAAATATTGGCTTTATGTTAATCATGCAGATATTATTAGTTTTGAATGATAGATTTAAATAGAAAAAGCCCAATTATAAGTTGGGCTTTTTGCTTACAATCGTTTATGAAGCTTTTTCAATAATTGGAATTTTTTTATTTTCTTTTGTACCATCTAGAGAATTCTTGACATTAGTATAGCCCTTTTCGGTTAAGAAGTTAGCTATTTGAGCGGATTTATTACCAGAATAACAGAAAGTAATAATTTCAACTTCTTTGTCTTCAGGTAATTGTTCTAAAACAGTTTCTGGCTTATCAACTGAAGCATGAATGGCTCCTTCTACACTTGCTTTTTCAAAGTCTTTAAGATCACGTGCATCAATGAAAATGGTTTTGCCTGCTTCGGCTGCTTCAATGAAGGTATCTGGCAAGATAGATTCATAAGTTACTAAAGTATATTCAAAGTCTTTAACCCCTACAGCATCTTTAACATCTTCAAAGCCATTATCGATTAAAAGATTAGCAGCTTCTGCAGACTTATTACCTGTGTTGCAATAAACAATAATTGGCATCTTTTGGTAGTCTTCTAATCGTTCTAATTGTTCTTCTAATTGATCTAAAGGGATATTAATGGCATGTGAAAGATGTCCTTCTGCATAGTCTTCTTCAGGTCGGACATCAATTACCAAATATTTTTCCTTTTTCTTTTTATCTAGTTGGATTTTTTCAAGTTCTTCGCCTGTCATTATCTCAGCTTGGGCGTAAACGTTCGAAAGACCCAAAGCAAAAACTGCTACAAAAGTGACAATAAGTTTTAAAGATTTTAAAAGTGTTTTTTGCATTATACCCACTCCTTTATTTTGATGTCTTTATTTTATTAAAATGGTCATCTAATCACAAATAGACTTATTAAATAAATACGGGCTATTTATTAGTAATATCAATAAAACATTCATTCAAAAAAAGTAGCTGTATGCTATAATGAGCAAGGTTATAAGAGGAGGTCCAAAATGTTAAGTAAAATATATTGGGCGATTGAAATATTAATAGTCACAGGTGGTTTTTTTGTGAATGAATATGCTAGTAAGCGGATAGGACTCTATCGCCATGTGTATTATCGAGAATTTCAATTTAATCAGTTTTGGTTTGCTGAAAACTATCATTGGATTTGGTATGTTGTAGCTATTTTCATTATTTTAATTGCTATTATTGCTCTATTTAAAACTAAAAGCTGGATTCAATTTTGTTATCAATTTTCTTGGAAAACACATTGGGCGATACTGTTGATCGTTTCTCTGTCTGAACTAATTATTATGAGCTTTTTTACAGATAAAAGTCTTTTAATTATGTATCCGTATTTCCTAGTAGGATTACCACTTTTAGGAGTTGGAAATTTGATAGGTTGTTTATTAATTTTTTTATTCCATCCTCAGACTAAAGAATGCGAAATTAAGATAGGAGCCATATAATGTCGACTGGAATTATTTATTTTGTCAAATTACCTTTAATTGGATATAACAAAACTAGATTACAAGGGTTTTTACCTAAGGAAGATATTCACCATCTATCGATTCACCTTTTACAACAAACTTACAAAGAAATTTGTAAGGTGGATGCAGACATCTTTCTTTTTGTAGCACCTGCTGATCAAAAATTAGCCATTCAAAAATACTTAGCTATTGATAGTGATAAGATATTCGGTCAGCTTGAAACAGCTCATTTAGGAGAACGAATGTCGCGAGCCATGCAGCAAATTTTTAACCGTGGCTATGATAAAGTTCTTTTATTAGGCTGTGATCTAGTTGACATCAAGCAATCTTTGGTTGAGCAAATGATTGACATGCTAGACACTGAAGATGTTGTTTTAGCTCCTACCTTAGATGGAGGTTATGGCATTATAGCCAGCCGTTTGTTCTCTAAGTCTCTTTTTGATTTAGAGAATTATTCACACGATGAAGTATGCCAAAGGACGATCAATAAAGTTTCTGCAGCAAAACTTTCCTATGCGTTGACAGAAACCATTCGTGACCTAGACACGCGGGAAGATGTGGTGCGTTATCTATCAGGAGATCCAGATGCAGTTTATTTTAATCAGGGGGAATATAATGCCAACTTTCTAATTGATAAGGGCAGAAAGATTTTTAGGATTGCTTTAGGTTCGCAAATGAATTTAGACAATCAAATTGAATATGAATACTTAGCACTGAAGGGTTTGGCTTCTTCAGGGGTTGTGCCGAAGGTATATCAATGCCAGCCTCATACTAAGTTGTTAGGTAAGGGTTATTTAATTGAAGAATACCTCCCCGGTCATCCCTTAGACTATCAAAAGGACTTATCCAAAGCTGCTAATATTTTGGCTAGAATCCATAGTGTATATAGCCAGACCATTCCTCATCTTATTAAGGCTAATAATCCCTTCCAACTGATGTATCAGGAATTTGTTGACATGTATAGTCATTATCAAAAATGGAAGGGCAGAGATCTTGAGGTTATTGATCTAATCGATGCATTGATGGTAGGTCTGAAAAAATATTCGTTCAATAATAAATTAAGCAATCCTTGCGTTATTAATACAGAACTTAATTCACACAATTTTTTGATTAATTCTAAAGGTGATTCCTATTTAATTGACTGGGAGAAGCCTTTGGTTGGTGAGAGGGAACAAGATATCGCTCATTTTATAGCTCCCACAACCACATTATGGAAAACAGACCACTTACTTTCATATGAGCAAATCTCCGCTTTCATTAAAGAGTATGATAAGTCCTCCCAGGTGAAAATTAATAAAGATAAGCTTAAACAATATCTTCATTTTACTTGTTTAAGAGGAGTCACTTGGTGTTCGATGGCTTATGTTCAATATTTAGAAGCACAAAAAGTTAAGTCAAATGACCACTCTTTTGAAACCATCTCCCGCTTTATTAGCCCTGTTTTCTTACAAGAAATTAAAGCTTATATTGAAAAGTTGGAGGATATTACCTTATGAATTATTTGATCAGTGTGATTATTCCAGTTTATAACGAAAGAAAAATATTACCTCAAACTTTAAAGCATCTACAGCATTTAAAGGACGAAGAAATTGAAATTCTGTTTGTAGATGGTGGTAGTGAAGATGGAACTCAAGAATTTATTAGCGAAAATCAATATAAAGTCCTGAATGGTCCAAAGGGTCGTGGTAGTCAATTAGCTGTAGGGGCTAAAAAGGCCAAAGGAGACTATCTTTTATTCTTACATGCAGATAGCTACTTTAAACGTTCTCCTAAAAAGGTCATCCTGAGTAGTCTGCTGAAAGGAAAGATTGGAGCTTTTCCATTAGACTTTCAAACAGATAATTTATGGCTAAGAGCGATTGCTTATGGATCAAATTGGCGACTTAAACATCGACAGATAGCTTTCGGTGATCAAGGGATTTTTATGACAAAAGATTACTATTGGGAACTAGGAGGTTTTCATGCTTTATCTTTAATGGAAGACTATGATTTATTTTTACGAAACAAGGCTAAGGGTGAAGAATTAGTTGTAGCAGATCAGTTCATTTATACCTCGGACCGTCGTTTTAAAGAAAAAGGTGTCTTTAGAACACTTCTTAAGATGCAATATTGCCAGTATCTATTTCGTAAGGGTTACTCAATGAAAGCAATCACTCAAGTCTATTATTCATAGAAGGGGATTCGAATGAAAAAGAGAAGTATTAAAGAAAATATCATTGCAGCCATAGCCAAAAGAATGGTGGTTACCATCGATGAAGCCCCCTCTAATGTTGAATTAACTAAGCCTCTTTCAGAGTGTAGGGTAGCATTTATCACAACAGCAGGAACCCATTTGAAAAGCGATGCCCCTTTTAATATTAAGGGAGATCATACTTTCCGAATGATTCCTGGGGATAGTCGGGTGGAAAATATTATGATTACTCATGATCATTATGATCATGGACCGGCAGATGAAGATTTAAACTGTGTCTTTCCCATACAGATGCTTCAAGAGATGGCAACAAAGGGCAAAATCGGCTCTGTTGCACCGCGCCATTATGGCCTAATGGGTTATATACCAAAAGTAAATTTACTAATTGATGAAACAGCACCTGCGATTGCCCGTCAGTTAGTTGAAGATCAAGTAGATTTGGTACTCCTTTCTCCTGGCTGATATATTTGCCATCAGTCCGTTGGGCTAATCCAAAGAGAAGTAGAAAAGCAAGGGATCCGTACCGCTTCAATTATGCACTTACCTAAAGTGGCAGCCAAATCGAGACCACCTAGAATGTTTACCATTGATTTTCCTTTAGGTTTAACTTTTGGAGAGGCGAATGATTCTATTAAGCATTGGCAAGTTATGGATCAATTCTTAGATTTTGCTGTATCAGGTGGGGCAGAGGAGATAAGACCTTTTAAAAAAGCTTAATTATTCAATCACATAATGCGAATAGCGGCTTACTTTCAAATAATTAATTTATTTATACTAGCGTGATTACTTTTAGTTGAATGACTCCAATGGCATGATAATCTTTGTGAGAAAGGAGCTTAAAAATATGGACTATCTATTATTATTTATCGAGGGATTAATGACTTTTGTCTCTCCTTGCTTACTGCCAATGCTTCCACTTTATATTGCATTCTTTGCAGGCAGTGAAGGGGAGAGCTCTACTAAACAAACCCTCATTAAAGCAATTTTATTTATGTTAGGATTTTCTACGATATTTATCTTATTAAGTCTTTTTGTGTCCACTGTAGGATCCTTTTTTATGATGCACCGACAAGTCGTTAACTTTATCGCAGGAAGCATTATGATTATTATGGGTGTCGATTATCTTAATGGTCAAAAGCTAATGACTAAGTTAAGGCCTCATTCGCGAGGTTCCTATGTGGCCAATCCTTATTTATTTGGTCTAGTCTTTGCCATTTCTTGGTCGCCATGTGTTGGAACATTTTTGGCTTCTGCATTAACTTATATAGCCAGTGTCGCTACTAGCTGGACTTCATTTTTGCTTATAATTAGCTATTGTTTAGGTTTAGGTATTCCTTTCATTCTGTCTGCATTATTGGTAGATGAAAGTAAAAAAGTCCTTACATTTATCAAGGAACATTATCACTTAGTCAATCTATCTTCAGGCTGGTTTTTAATCCTTTTCGGTTTATTAACAATATCAGGCATCTTAGAAACGCTTTTACTACAACTAGTCTAGGAGGAATACAATGAAAAAGTTATTAACGTATGGTTTGCTTTTAATCGCTATTATAGGTCTGGGGGGCTTTATTTATAACAAAGTTCAAGATCAAAGTTTATCTATCGATAAAAAAGAAACAATTCAGGAAACTGTCAATGAGATCGATTTAACATTTAACAAAACAAGCGAAGGGGCTATTGAAGGAAAAGAAGTATCTCTTCAAACTTCAAGGGAAGAAAGTAGTCAGCTTAATAGCACAAATGAAGAAAAACAAGATCGATATGGTCATCTTAATGTAGATAGTGTAAGGATTAAAGATCAAGTAGATAAATCAATGACTTTATCTGAAAATTTTGGTCGACCTATGGTTGTTAATGTTTGGGCAACTTGGTGTCCACCATGCAAAAAAGAAATGCCTTATTTTCAAACGGCTTGGGAAGATTACCAAGAGGATATTGATTTTTATATGATCAATGCCACTAATTCGCAACCTGGCGAAACTAAAGAAGCAGTGATTGAATATTTAGAAGACCTTAATTTGACTCTTCCTGTATTCTATGATGTTAACTTTTCAACCATGATGTCCCTACAAGCTACCTTTTTGCCCGCTACTATTTTTATAAATGAAGAAGGAGAGGTAGTATACCATCATATTGGCCTAATCAATGAAAAGCAATTACTAGAGCAAATCGAGGAATTGTTATAAAAATGTAAAATTTTGATGGTGGTGGAGTTTAATATTTAGGAGGTTCTTATGAAAAAAAATAAATTGGCAGTGATTGTTGTACTTGTATTATCACTTTTATCTTATCTCTTTATTCCCTCGGTGCAGTCATTTATTAACGAGTCTATTTCAGCCATGAAAGCAGTTAATTTAGAAGAGACAATTGCTTATATTCGTTCTTACGGAAATGTTGCTGCTGGTGTTTCCTTTTTCTTGATGATTTTGCAATCGATTCTTTCACCCATTCCTGCTTTCTTAATCACTCTATCTAATGCTGCCATTTTTGGATGGTTTTGGGGAGCGGTATTGTCTTGGACATCTTCAATGGCTGGAGCGACCTTATGCTTTTACATTGCTAAAATTTTGGGACGCGACGCAGTTGCCAAGATTACCAGTAAAACAGCCTTAAAATCTTTAGATATGTTTTTTGAAAAATATGGAAAGTACACCATTGTAGTTTGCCGTTTATTACCATTTGTTAGTTTTGACCTAGTCTCTTATGCAGCTGGTTTAACTTCTATGAAATTCTGGCCATTCTTTTTAGCAACCGGAATCGGTCAATTACCGGCTACTCTTGTTTATTCTTATATTGGACAAAACTTCGGTGGTGGCGGTAAACAATTATTTATTGGATTAATGTCACTATTTGCTGTAACAATTGTCATTTATATTGTTAAATCGATTTATAATGAACGCCATGCAAAAAAAGCAGCTAAGTAAATGGTTTAAGGTTTGCTTAGTGATTGCTTTAGTAGCTTTAACTATCTGGCTGACCTTAAATTTTTCAACCGAGCGTGTACGAGAAATAATCTTACAATCAGGGTCTTCTGCAAAATGGATTTATGTATTACTTTGGGTTTTCTTACCGATGGGGTTTTTCCCTGTTCCTTTCCTAGCTTTTGCTGGAGGTATGGGATTTGGATTATGGTTAGGCTCCATCTTGACTTTTATAGGTGCGGCTTTGAATCTAACTTTCATGTTTTTAATTTCGCGCTATTTATTTAGGCAACCGGCACAAAAATTTTTATTTAAAAGATATCCTAGTTCCAAAGGGATATTGACCACCGATAACCAACATTTAAAGTTAGTTCTTGCATTGGCTCGGATTATGCCTGTAATTCCCTATAATGTTGAAAACTATGCTTTTGGCTTAACGGATATCTCATTCTGGGACTATCTTTGGATTTCTCTCATATGCATTTTGCCGGGGACATTTATTTTTGTAAATGTTGGCGATAAGGCTTTAGAACCTAGTGATGCCTCTTTTTCACTATCAATAATATTAGTGGCTTTACTAGTATTCGGCACAGCCTTTTTAGGGAAATTTATTAAGAAGAAAAATCCAGAAGTAGCCCAAAAGCTTGAAGTAGATGAGGAGGAATAAGGGATAATGAAAGTTTTAATTGATTTTGATAATACTTTTTTCACACCCCATCGCGACATTGATGATGGTTTGGCGCTGATGTATTTATTAGGGAGTCCAGAAGTCGCTATAGTGGGTATCACTTCGACATTTGGGAATTCGACCATTGAGCAAGTAGACCAATCGACCCGTCAATTAATAAGCAAACTTGGCCTTCATTCAATTCCTTATGCAAAAGGTGCAAGTGAAACAGCTGATTATTTAACACCAGCAAGCCAGCTATTGGTAGATTTGGCTAATAAATATAAAGATGAGTTAATCATTATTGCAGTCGGTTCAATGACCAACTTGCAAGGGGCCTATCTAAGAGACAGTAATTTCTTCAAAAAAGTTAAACAACTTGTCTTAATGGGTGGGATTACTCAGCCGTTGATCTTTGACAAGCAAGAAATGCGAGAAATGAACTTTTCCATTGATCCGCAGGCTGCTTTTACCGTTTTAACTAAGGGAAGAAATGTTTCTATTTTAACAGCTAATCACTGTTTAGATCTTTTATTTACTCGATCAGAATATGAAGAAGCTTTTTCTAACCAACAATCGGCCATTGCTCATTTAATTCAAAACTATGCAGAACCTTGGTTTGTCGATAATGAAGATGAGTATGGTATTAAAGGCTTTTATAATTGGGATTCATTAGCAGCGGTCTATTTAGTAAATCCTGAATTATTTGAGGATCAATGGACTTCTTTTAATGTTTCTGTTAATAGTCTCTCAATGGGTTCTTTAATAGCGGAAGATTTTGATTTCAGTCCTTACTCAAGCTCTAGACCTTTAAAAAAAGCTTTAATCAATACACCTGTTGTTAAAAAGGCAGATCAAATACGAAAGAATTTATTTCAGCGCTGGCTAAATGTTAAATTGGAAGATTAAATAGCAAAGGAGGTTTTTGGATGTTCAAATGGCATAATTTACTAATAGCAATTTGCTCAGGGTTTATTTTTGCTCTTCTAGCAAGCGCTTTAATGTCATATTGGGTATGGTTAGAAATGCGAGTGCATACTTGGGTTTTGTGTTGGATAGTTTTTGTTCTATTTATCATGGTAAGTTTTTTGTTCAAGATAAAACCAATAACTTACTTCCTAGGACTTATTAGTGTCGTTACTTTAATGCTTGTTAAATCACCTAATATTTTTTATTATAATGTTCGCGATATGTTTTTTTTAGATATGAAGATAGGTCAAATTAAAATGATTACTTTAATTTTGATGATAGTCATGACTCTTTTAATGATTTACTTTTGGTTGAAAGATCGAAAGCTAAAAAGTCAGCAAGTTTAATTTTGAAAGGATGAATAATATGAACAAAATGATTAAAAAATTAATGACACTTGTCTTTGCCTTCGTTACCGTTTTATCTTTATCTGTCCCAACACTTGCAGAGGAAGATGCTCCTGCAAATTTACCGACAGAGGAAAACCCGATGGTGGTCGATAAGGAAGCAGGCACCATTTCGATATATGCTTACGTAAATGGAAAATACTTAGAAACATCTACCCGTCATGCCGTGGTCTTCGATGATGGTAATTTTGGTGGAAAATCGGTATTCGGAACAACTGCTAATCAAAATAAATTCTATGAAGCTTTAATAGAAATCGGGGCAGAACCAGGCGATAATATGACGGCTGAAAATGCGGAAGAAACGCATGTTGCAGGGGATTTAATGGATATTAAAGTAACTTGGGAAGGCGCTGAAAAAGAATACAACCTAAGTGAAACAATTATTGATTCTAATGGCAATGACTTTGAATTCCGCTTTGGTGGAAATAAAGGGCGTGCCCATGATAAACATACAGGTTGTATCACTTGTTTAGATTCATGCCCAGTCGGACTTATTTCAAATGCTACTTATACCTACGGGGCCGTTGAAAAAAGAGGGGAAGTAGCGTTTTCAGGAAATGGTGAGATTTTACCAGAAGAAGGGACTCCGGTAATCATTACTTATTCAATCCACAAAGAGGATAGTAAAGATAAGAAAGTTGAATCAAACGAAAAAGCTGAAGCAGAATAATAATTCATTGGAGGTCTGTATCTAAAAGATACAGCCCCTTTTGCTTAAAGAATGTTGCTTAATAGACTCATAAAAGCACTTGCGTTTTCCTTTAAATATTGTTAATATTATAAGAGTCTTCTTTAAAGATTTTAATTGGGAGCGGATGGGTTCTGGTGTGCCCTCTGGTCTTCAAAACCAGTATGAGGCGTTAAGAGCGTCTTGGGTGAGTTCGATTCTCACACGTTCCCGCCAGGAAACTAAACTAGCCTAGTTAATCACAGTTTAATTGTGATTAACTAGGCTATTATTTTTGCTTTTAATTGATTTGTATTATTTCGATAATTGCTCTTGTCTAACCCAACATCTTGTGTTAATCTAACTTTAAGACACAATATATAGACAAAATGTAAATAATTCTGGGGAAGCAGGTTAGAATCCTACACAGTCCCTATGCTACTGTATTTGAGCTCGCTCATAAGTCAGATCGCCAGGTTATTTATTACACTTATCACTTCTCAGGGTTTAGTGATCTTTGGAAATATTCTTTAGTAGTGAGTATAGGTACACCTATGCTTTGCTTTCTTTTGATTTTACCATCGGCTTTCCTGGGAAGGGAAAGCCGTTTTTTGTCGAGGAGGAGCATTTTATGGAAAAAATCACATTATATAGTAAAACGGGTTGCGGACAGTGCGTTTTCTTAAAAAGATATTTAGATAGCAAAGGTCTTAACTATTTAGAAAAAAATGTCGAAGACGAAAGTTACTTAGAAGAAGTAAGAGAACTCAATTGTCAGAGTTTGCCAGTTGTTCTCATCGGGCAATCAGCTCCTGTTGTTGGTTTCCAACCGGATGTAATTGAGAGGCTACTCAGTCAATGTTAGCGATTGTCTTTATTAGCTTAACAGGTCAAACCCGTCGTTTTGTTGAAAAACTATCAGCTGATTACCAATTAGAATTGGACGATCTTACATGTGACATGATAGTCAATCAGCCCTATTTATTGATTGTTCCCACTTATCAAGAAGTGGTAAGAGACTTAGTGGATGATTTTTTTGAAAATGAAGTTAATCGACAAAATTGTCGCGGAGTAGTAGGTGGTGGTAATTTGAATTTCGCCCAATTATTTTGTTTTACTGCTAAAGACATTAGTCGTGACTATCAAATTCCTTTAATTCATAAGTTTGAATTCCAAGGAAACGAGTCAGATGTTTCATATATTAAGGAGGTAATGCTGAATGACTGAGAGACAATCATTAAAGAAAAAAAGCTATTTCCAATGGAATAATCAATTGAATATACCGGAAGATGGAGCTATTCCTCTTTATAAAGATCAAAAGGCATTGGAAGCTTATTACCAAGAAGAAATTGAAGCCAATAGTCCAAAGTTTGCGTCTTTAGAGGATCGCTTAAATTATTTATTGGAGAATGATTACTTAGAAGAAGACCTCATCAATAAATATTTAGAAGCTGATGTAAATGATAAAGATCCTTATGCTTTTATCAAGAAACTATATGACTTCTTACAAGCTAAGAATTTTAACTTTAAATCTTTTATGGCTGCTTACAAATTTTTCAATCAATATGCTTTAAAATCAAATGATGGTCGTCAATATCTGGAAGGGTTCATAGATCGAGTGGCTATGAATGCCTTGTATTTAGCAGATGGAGACCGACAATTGGCTATGGCTATTGCTGAAGAATTAATTTCGCAACGCTATCAACCCGCTACACCTACTTTCTTAAATGCAGGTAAAAAGCGTCGAGGTGAAATGGTGTCATGCTTCTTGTTAGATGTTGATGATTCCATGCTGTCGATTGGTCGAGCCATTAACTCAGCTTTGCAACTTTCAAGAAAAGGAGGCGGAGTTGGCGTTAATTTGTCTAATATTCGAGCAGCGGGCGACCCTATTAAAGCGATTGAAAATGCTTCTTCAGGTGTCGTTCCTGTCATGAAATTGTTAGAAGACTCGTTTTCTTATTCCAATCAGTTAGGGCAGAGGAATGGGGCAGGTGTAGTTTACCTAAATGTTTTCCATCCAGATATCTTAGCTTTCTTATCGTGTAAAAAAGAAAATGCCGATGAAAAAATCCGTGTCAAAACTCTCTCTCTAGGAATTGTAGTGCCTGATAAATTTTATGAGTTGGTAAAAAACAATCAACCAATGTATCTTTTTAGCCCTTATGACATCGAAAAAGAGTACGGTCTCCCTTTTTCATACTTTGATATAAGTGAGAATTATCAAGCTTTAGTAGATAATCCAAGAATCCGTAAAAAGAAAATTCAAGCGCGTGAGTTAGAAACAGAAATTTCTAAATTACAGCAAGAATCCGGCTATCCCTACATCATTAATATCGATACAGTTAATCGAGCGAATCCAGTCCATGGAAAAATCATTATGTCCAACCTCTGTTCAGAGATTTTTCAAGTTCAAGAACCTTCACTCTTAAACGATGATTTATCTTATCAAAGATTAGGTAGCGATATTTCCTGTAACTTAGCTTCCACTAACATGGAAAAAATGTTGACCAGTCCTGATTTTGGTAAGTCAGTAGAAGTGGCTGTGCGAGCTTTAACCACCGTTTCTGATAAAACTAAAATTGCCGAAGTGCCAACGGTTCAAAATGGTAATGATCTTTATCATACTATTGGCTTAGGAGCGATGGGCTTTCACACTCTCTTAGCAAAAAATAAAATCACTTATGGGTCTAAAGCATCTATCGAAATTATTGAAGCGTATTTTATGGCTCTCAACTACTATAGCTTGCTTGCATCTAATAAATTAGCAAAAGAAAAAGGGCAGACATTCCACAAGTTTGAGCAATCAAAATATGCAGACGGGTCTTATTTTGCTCCTTATATTGAGGAAGCTTTTAAATTTGAAGAAATGGCAGCGGCTGAACTTTTCAAAGCTGTAAAATTACCCACTCCTAAAGATTGGCAAGATCTAGCAGCTAAGGTTAAAGTAGATGGTCTTTATCATCGTAATCGTTTAGCTGTTGCACCGAATGGGTCAATCTCTTACCTTAATGAAACTTCTGCTTCCTTACACCCGATTACTCATCGAATGGAATTAAGGCAAGAACAGAAAAATGGGGCCATTTATTATCCAGCTCCAGGACTTTCAAATGAAACGCTGCCCTATTATCAAACAGCTTACGAGATGGATCAAAGAAAAATTATAGATGTTTATGCCGCCGCTCAAAAGCATATTGACCAGGGAATGTCTTTGACTTTATTTATGCTATCAGAGATTCCAGCAGGTCTTTATGAGTGGAAAAAAGCAGGGCTTAATCAAATGACTACACGTGATTTGAATATTTTACGTCACTATGCCTTCTCTAAAGGGATTAAGTCACTTTACTATGTCCGAACACATAGTCTGGATGGTGAGATTGTTGGAGCTAATCAATGTGAGTCATGTATGATTTAGGAGGAAATTATGACCAATTATTTACATTATCAAGCTATTGATTGGAATCGTATTGAAGACATAGTAGATAAAATGACTTGGGAAAAATTAACTTCTCAGTTCTGGCTAGATACGCGTATTCCAGTTTCAAACGATTTGAAAGATTGGCGTTCACTGACTGAGGTTGAAAAAGATGTGGTCAATAAAGCTTTTGTGGGATTGACTCTTTTAGATACTTTGCAATCAGAAGAAGGCGCAAATGTCATGCGAAATGATATTCGCTCCCCTCACGAAGAGGCAGTGCTGAATAATATTTTATTTATGGAATCAGTCCATGCCAAATCTTATTCGACTATTTTTATTTCTTTAAACGATTCAGCTACCATTGATGAAATCTTCGAGTGGGGGAATAATCATCCCTCCTTGCAGTACAAGGCTAAAGTAATTGAAGATGTTTATCTTTTACCTTCTGGAAAAGAGAGTAAAGAACAAATAATTAACGGCCTCAAGAAAAAAATAGCCAGTGTTTTTCTAGAATCCTTTCTCTTTTATAGTGGTTTTTATACCCCTTTGTACTATTTAGGAAATAATAAACTAGCCAATGTGGCTGAAATTATCAAGCTAATTATTCGTGATGAGTCGGTTCATGGAACCTATCTAGGCTACAAATTTCAATTAGGTTATCAAGAATTAAGTGATCAAGAACAAGCTCAACTTAAAGAATGGGCCTATAATTTAGTGTTTGATCTCTATATGAATGAAACCCAATATACTCAGGAGGTATATACAGAGATTGGTTGGGTAGAAGAAGTAGATTGCTTTGTTAAATATAATGCCAATAAGGCATTACAAAATCTAGGCTTTGAAGCAGTATTTGATGGAGCGAGTGCGCAAGATATTAATCCAATAGTCTATAACGGTCTGTCGACAGAAACAACTAATCATGATTTTTTCTCTCAAGTAGGTTCCGGTTATTTAATGGGCCGAGTAGAAGCAATGGAGGACGAAGATTACCAGTATTTATAAAGGAGTGACGATAAGACAATGGTTCAAACTGCAACATTAAAACAAGAACAATCGAGTAAAGTTAGAATTAAAATAAATAAAAGAGACGGCAGTATTGAAAAGTTTATTAGGGGGAAACTAAAAGCCTCACTAAAAAAAGCGTTAGATACCAAAGACCATGTTTTAATTGAAGGTATATGTAATGAAATAGAAAGACAAGTTGTTCACTTGATGAACAGTTCTGACATCAAGCAATCGGTTATTGAGCAATTAAACAAGCGAGGATTGGAAACAGCCGCAAATAAATATGTCGCTTTTGCTGAAACTAAATTAGCAGACTATCAATCGCAGATGCGGTTACAGGACCGTATGGATCAACTGATTAAACGCGATCCGACTTTAGTCAATGAAAATGCCAATAAGGATAGTCGTGTTTTTAACACCTTGAGAGACCTTACCTGTGGGGTTACGGCCAAAGCCATTGGCTTGAATATGCTGCCCGAGCAAGTAGCTAATGGACATTTGAAGGGGAACATACATTTTCATGATCTAGATTATTCGCCCTATAGTCCAATGACTAATTGCTGCTTGATTGATATTGAGACTATGCTGAAGCACGGTTTTCATATAGGGAATGCAGAAGTGGAAAGTCCGCGATCTATCAATACAGCTACAGCACAAATTGCTCAAATTATTGCCAATGTTTCTTCTTGTCAATACGGGGGATGCTCGATTGATCGAATTGATGAGGTGCTGGCTCCTTATGCGGATTTAAATTTTAAGAAGAATCTTAGCTTAGCTAAAGAATTGACGGATGATCCTCAACAGGCTGAGAATTTTGCTAAGAATAAAACGCAAAAAGATATATATGATGCCATGCAGAGTTTGGAGTATGAAATCAATACACTTTATTCATCAAATGGTCAAACACCATTTACTACACTTGGATTTGGTTTAGGAACATCTTGGTATGCACGCGAAATTCAAAAAGCTATATTGAAAATTCGTTTGAATGGTTTAGGTAAAGAACACCGTACAGCTATTTTTCCTAAATTAGTTTTCAGCTTACGCAAGGGAACTAATCTTTTAATGAAAGATCCCAATTATGACATTAAACAATTAGCCCTCAAGTGCGCTTGTAATCGGATGTATCCAGATGTTCTAATGTATGATAAGATCAAGGAACTAACTGGAAGCTTTAAAGTGCCAATGGGATGCCGATCATTTCTTCAAGGTTGGCAAGATGAAAAAGGAAAAGAAGTAAATAGTGGACGAATGAATTTAGGGGTAGTCACCTTAAATCTTCCCCGTATCGCTATGGAGTCGGATCATTCCTTCGATAATTTTTGGGAATTGTTGCATGATCGCCTGGAAGTTGTCGGTCGAGCTCTTGTGTATCGAGCAGAGCGAGTCAAACAAGCTAAGACGGAGAATGCTCCAATTCTATACCGTGAAGGAGCTTTTGGTCATTATCTGAAAGCTGATGAGAATGTTGACCAATTATTTAAAAATAAGCGCGCCACCATATCTTTAGGTTATATTGGTCTGTATGAGATTACGGCTTATTTCTTTGGTTCTAATTGGGAGCAGAATGACGCGGCTAAAACTTTTTCATTGAAAGTAATCCAAGAACTTAAAAAGAAGGCCGATCAATTAGCTCAGCAATACGATTATCATTTCTCTGTTTATTCGACTCCGAGTGAGTCCTTGACGGATCGCTTCTGCCGTTTAGATCGAGCTAAATTTGGTGCTATTAAGGATTTGACAGACAAGGATTATTACACTAATTCTTTTCATTATGATGTGCGTAAAAGTCCAAATCCTTTTGAAAAAATTGATTTCGAAAAGGACTATGCTCCATATACTTCAGGAGGTTTTATTCATTATTGTGAATATCCCAATTTACGTCAAAATCCTAAGGCCTTAGAAGCAGTTTGGGATTATGCCTATGACAAAATTGGGTATTTAGGGACCAACACCCCTATCGATCATTGCTATGAATGTGGCTTCCAAGGAGAATTTAATCCTACAGAAAAAGGTTTTGCTTGTCCGCAATGTGACAATCGTAATCCTGAAACTTGTGATGTAGTGAAGAGAACCTGTGGTTACCTCGGTAATCCGAATATAAGACCGATGGTCAAAGGACGTCATAAGGAGATTCAATCCCGTCAAAAACATTTAACCGAAAGAATGTGTGACCAGTGATTGAAAATTTCAAAAATCCTAAACCAAAAGAATGGCTAGCCCAAGATTATTGTTTAGGAAAGATAGCAGACTATAAACCTTTTAATTTTGTGGATGGGGAAGGAGTACGTAATAGTCTTTATGTCAGCGGCTGCCTCTTTAATTGTAAGGGTTGTTTTAATCGTCGGGTCCAAAACTTCAATTATGGTGTGCCTTATACTAAAGAACTTGAAAATCAGATTATTGAAGATTTAGCCCATGATTATGTTCAAGGTTTAACCTTATTGGGTGGCGAACCCTTTCTTTCTACACCAATTCTAATTCCCTTAGTCAAAAAAGTGCGATCTATTTATGGAGACCGTAAAGACATTTGGTCTTGGTCGGGTTATTATTGGGAAGAGCTATTAAAAGATTCCTCTGATAAACTAGAACTCTTGTCATTAGTGGATATGCTTGTCGACGGTCGCTTTGATAATGACAAAAAAGACCTCAGTTTGCAATTTAGAGGAAGTAGTAATCAAAGGATTATTGATGTTCAACAATCTTTACGGCAAGGGCAAGTGTCCTTATGGCACCAAGGTTCTTATCATTAAAAATTGTTATTATAATTTATTAAACAATTAAGAGGCTGGACCAAAAGCCTTAAAAACAGTGGCGAATCATCAAATATGAGATTCGCCACTGTTTTTGTGGTTTAAAGAATAAAAATAGTGACCAGCAAGCATTAAAGGGGTGGGAAGTTCGTAAATAATGAACTGATTGGGTGAGTTTTATAGCCATTAAGAAGAGACCCAGGTTATTTATTGTCTTTTTTCTCCTCCAAGCTGTTCGCATACTAGAATTACACCCTTCTTGCGATCGAATACTCTCTCAACAACAATCTTAGGTTGAGCATAAGCGCAAGGAATACTTATCAGCACCGGCGCATACAGCTTTGTGCCGTCAAGAAATAAAACTTTAACTTGGAAGAGATGATTGTCTTTTAAAGCGAAAGAACAAACTGATTAAAGACGCTTCACGATCCTTAGGAAGACCAAAGTCTAAATTAAGTAGAAGATTGTACTCAGTCAGCTTCTCATTTTCATACATAACAGAAGCTTTTTAAGAGTTAAAGATCGTCAGAACAAGTAATTGATCTCAATGATAAAGGGTGGCTTACCAGTAGGTATTTTTGGAATGGGTGAACCATTAATTTATGCAATAAGATGACCTTTAGGATGACCATTTATTCTAACGTGTATCTGTGGTGAAGGTGCAGTAATTGGCGCACTGGCTAATACTGGTGAGACAGCCATCGGGTCAAGTAGTGGGACTTTAATACCATTAAGTGCAGATGTTCATTCTTTACCAGCCGTTTTAGCCGCAATAAAAAGCATCAAAAACTTTACTACAAGCTAAATCGACGACTGTTTCACCTAATTGAGGTTTAGCTTTCTCATGAGGATTGGCGAAACCTAACCTTATATTTGATTCCTCCGGTGCAAAAGCTATATTTTCAACAGATTATCCAATAGTCCGTCTTAATTTATTATTATCTAGCTGTGTTTTTATTTTTCTATAACAATCTCATGATAAAAGTCAGCGGCTGACTTTTTGATACGATTAGCAAGCATTTTTAGTAGGTGCTTATTTGATATCGGACTAGCTCCTTTTAAATAAAGTCTTTTTTATTATAAATCTAAATAAATAAAAAATCACATCTTTTGTTTATAAGTGAAAAGATGAGGCCAACCCCTTTGCAAAATGTAAAATTTGTGATATTGTGAACCTATACACATAACTAACTATATGGAGGTTTAATTATGAACGCAATTTTAGGTAAATTTGTTGAAGATGGATTATTTAACGAGAAAGTAGCAAACGCAATTGAAGAGGCTTTTGCAGAAAAATCTTCAGTAATTATTGCTGGACACCGCTCAACTGGATCTCGCCCTTTGATGGCTAACATCATGCAATTAGCTAAGAAAACGCATGATTCTGTTCAAGTTCGTAAAGCTGAAGACTTAGAAAAAGAAGGCGACTACTATTTAATCTTTGGAGCGCCAGCTGATCAAGTTGAAGATTTAGTTGCAGCAGCATTGAAAAAAGGTAAAGCAATCGTTACATTAAAAGAACCTGAAACACCAATCTCTATCATGAAGGTTATGAAATCAGTTCTCAAAGAAACTGAAGGCTTTGATCATAAAGCTTTACAAGTTTCACTTCGTAAAGATGGTGTAGGAGCAGACGCAACACCTTTCACTGACCGTGTAGACTTATACTATGTTAATGAAAAAGGTCGTGTTAAATCTGAAAAAGTTGAGTTCTAATCAAAATTTTAACTTAGCAGCACAAGTCAGACTTGTGCTGCTTTTATTATGAAAACTAATAAATCCAAGTTTTTGATTACTGAAAACAATAATTAAAAAGGCTATAATAGGACTATCATAAAAGGAAGTGGGGAGATATAAATGATAGATAAAGAAAAAATGAATGAATTAGAAATATGTGGTGGATGAAACGCTAAAATTGGACCAGGCAGTTTGTCTGAAATTTTAGAAGGATTACCCAAGCAATTTGATGGTAATTTACTAGTAGGTTATGATTCTAGTGATGATGCAGCAGTTTACCAAGTTTCACCGGATGTTGCAGTTATTCAAACAACTGATTTCTTCCCTTCAATGGTCAAAGATCCATATGTTTTTGGTCAAATATCAGCAACCAATGCTTTATCGGATGTTTATTCAATGGGAGGAAAAGTGATTACGGCACTCAACATAGTAGCTTATCCTGATGACAGTCAACCGCTCGAAAATTTAGCTGAAATTCTACGTGGGGGAGCTGAAAAAGTCTTAGAAGCTGGAGGAGTTCTAGCGGGAGGACATACGATTCGTCAATCCACACCGCTATATGGTTTAGCAGTAGCAGGAGTTGTGCATCCTGATAAAATAATTACCAACAATGGTGCAAAAGCTGGCGATGCTATCATTGCGACTAAAAAATTGGGAGTAGGCATTGTAACCACTGCACATAACAAAGGATTAATTGATGAAAAGGCTTTTGATGAAGCAATTGAATTAATGACAACTTTGAATAAGTATGCAGCTGAAGTCATGTTGGATTATCAAGCTACCGCATGTACAGATATAACTGGCTTTGGCATTTTAGGTCATTTGATGGAGATGTGTGATGAGCAGTTGACGGCAGAAATATTTGCCGATAAAATACCAATTATTGAAGGTGCCTACCAAGCAGCTAAAGAACATTTAACCACTGGTGGTGCCAAACGTAACCGCGCTCATTATGCTAAGAATATTGATTTTCAAATTGAGGATTCAACCATGGAGGAAGTGCTATTTGATCCACAGACCTCAGGAGGCTTATTAATAACAGTTCCTGAAGATCAGCTAGAAGCAATTTTAGTGGCTTATAAAGAAAAATCCATTCAAGCCGCTCATATTGGTTATATGGTTGAAAAAAAAGACAAGGCAATTGTGGTAAAATAAGTGAAGTTTAGGAGGAAATAATTTGACTGATTACATTGTAGTTATTGCAAGTGACAAACTAGGAGAAGGTAATAATGATCTAGGTCGTACACTAATTAAATCGTTTATTAGTGTATTAGCTCAAGAAGAAGAACTACCAAAAGAAATTTTATTATACAATGGTGGAGTAACCTTAGCAGCAGAAGGTGCTGACACCGTCGAAGATTTACAAACGCTCCTTGACAAAGGGGTTGCAGTTAAAGCTTGTGGGACTTGTGTTTCGTTCTACGAATTAAAAGACAAGCTTGCGGTCGGTGAAGAAACCAATATGCGCTATATTCTTGAACAATTAAGATCTTATGACCGAGTTGTAAGACCCTAGTTAGTTGATAAGAAAGGAATTACTTAATGAAAAATGTCGTTTTAGGAACGGCAGGCCATATTGATCATGGAAAGACCACGCTCATCAAAGCCTTAACAGGTATCGAAACAGATACTTCTAAGGAAGAGAAGCAGCGTGGCCTTTCTATCAATTTAGGCTTTGCTTATATTGATTTAAATAATGGGGAACGAGTTGGTATAGTAGATGTTCCCGGACACGAAAAGTTCATCAAAAACATGTTAGCAGGTGCGGCCGGTATTGATCTAGTAATGCTAGTGATTGATGTGAACGAAGGCATAATGCCGCAAACTAAAGAACATGTTTCTGTCCTTAACTTGTTAGGTATTAAAGATTTCATCATTGTCTTAACAAAGGTAGCGGATGCAGATGAAGAGCTTAAACTACTAGTTTACGAAGATATTCGTGAACAATTTGAAGGAACGCCATTGGAAGACGCACCTATCGTTGAAACGGACGCTATTTCAGGCATTGGTATTGAAAAAGTAAAGGCCTTACTGGCTGAAAAGGTTGAGAAGATTCAACGGGATAATGAATCCTTACCGGCACGCTTAAATGTTGATCGCGCTTTTTCTGTTAAAGGATTTGGGACTGTCGTAACAGGCACTCTAATTGATGGTTCTATTCGAGTAGGTGACGATTTAACGATTTATCCATCTGGCATACCAACTCGGATCCGTACAATTCAAATTCACGAACAAGATCAAGAAGAGGCGCATGCTGGCAATCGGACCGCTATCAACTTAACCAAGGTCGACCTTGATCAAATTGGTCGTGGCGATGTCCTAAGTGCAGCGCCTTTAGAGTCTTCATATATGTTGGACACCAAGGTGCAATGTCTTAAAGATGCCAGCCAACCGATGGAACTTTGGGATAGAGTACATGTGCATATTGGAACGCGTGAAGTTATTGGTAGACTTGTACCCTTAGGCGTTGAAAAAGTTCAACCGGGACAGACAGCTTTTATGCAAATACGTTTAGAAGAACAAATTGCTGTAAAGAAAGGCGATCGTTTTATTTTAAGAAATTATTCACCTGTAATTACAATCGGAGGGGGCGAGGTTCTCGATCCTACCCCTAAGAAACATAAACGTTACAATCAAGATGTCATTGAGTCATTAGAAGTACTAGAATCAGGCACTATGTCAGATGTGTTATTGGATTTCTTATCCCATCGTTCTGCCGGCTTTACATCCATTAAAGAAATGGCTGACTATCTGAATGAAGAAATGCGTACAATTGAAGAATATGTGAAAGAGATGGTCGAAGCCGGCGACTTAATGAAATTTGGCCAGTTCTATATGGCCCGAGTTTCATTTGATGCCATTCAAAAAGAAATGGAAGAAACATTATCAGAATTTCACCAGGTGAATAATATGATTGCTGGTATGTCCTTAGAAGAATTCCGTTCACGCTTTAATAAAATTGCACCTAAGGAGCTGAATGCAATCATTCAAACCATAGTTGGTCAGGGCCACTTTGTAATTGAGGGCGATTTAATTCGCTTAGTTGACCACTCGATTGCTATTACGCCAGCTCAAGCGAAAGCAAGAAAAGCTATTGAAGCAAAATTAGCTGAAACCCCTTTCGCACCGCCACTTTTTGAAGAAGTGGTTGGTAAAGATAAAAACATGCGAGAAGTTTATAGGTTGATGCGTAAACAAAATGAATTTTACCGTTTGGATAAGCAAACTGAGATTCACGTTTCTTACTATAATGAAGCGCTCAAAAGGTTGAGAGATTTCCTTAAAGAACATGATACAATTGCCTTGGCAGATTTTAGAAACCTTTTAGGAACTAGTCGTAAATACACTCTCTTACTGTTAGAGGATTTCGATAAGCGTGGGATAACCATAAGAAATGAGGATGTACGTGTAATGAACCCTAAATATCTGCAAAAGATTGAGGAGGCTTTCATTTAATGAAACATTTATTATCATCACTACCAAAAGTTGATAGAGTTCTACAAGATGAACGTATTAGAAAATGGACCGAAAAATTAGATCCAGCTTATGTTAAAGAAAGTATTCAAAAACAAATTGACTTTATCAGGCAAGGTGTCTTAAGTGGGGAGATTACTGAGGCTAGTTCATTAGAGTTTGAAAGTGTGATAAAACATATTGAAGAAGCTTTAGCTAAAAGACTGAATCCCTCTCTTAAACCAGTAATTAATGCCACCGGAACAGTTTTACATACCAATTTAGGACGGGCGCCTTTATCTCAAACAGTTATTGATGCTCTTGTTGATTTAGGGCCCAATTACTCCAACTTAGAGTATGATTTAGAAGAGGGCAGACGTGGCTCTAGATACACTCACTTAAAAGATGTATTGAAACAAATAACAGGTGCAGAGGATGCGTTAGTAGTTAATAATAATGCTGCAGCAGTACTTTTAATGCTTTCAGCCCTAACAGAAGCTAAAGAAGTGGTTATATCTCGTGGTGAGTTGGTTGAAATTGGCGGCTCATTTAGGATACCTGATGTGATAACCCGTGGAGGAGCCCTGCTCCATGAAGTAGGATCTACTAACAAAACACACCTTAGTGATTATAAAGCTGCTATCAATGAAGAGACCGGAGCTTTGTTAAGAGTCCATACATCCAATTATCATTTAGTTGGCTTTACTGAAAAAGTGGATGATCAAGAACTAGTAGACTTGGCTCATGAACACAGTCTTCTTGCATTAAACGATTTAGGTTCAGGCCTATTTATGGATATGCAAACATTTGGTCTGCCTTATGAACCAACGGTTCAAGAAGCCATTCAAGCGGGATACGATGTAGTAACTTTCTCTGGCGATAAGTTACTAGGTGGGCCGCAAGCAGGGGTTATAGTTGGTAAAAAAGAATTGTTAGATAAGATGCGTGCCCACCCATTAACTCGTGCTTTACGAACTGACAAGCTAACGCTTGCAGCCTTGGAAGTGACCATGCGACAATATTTAAATCCAGAACTGGCCTTTAGCAAAATACCAGTCTTACAAATGATTAGCCAAGATCGTGAACAATTACTTAAAAAGGCTCAAAAATTCCAACAAGCCATTGGGGAATTAGCCGGTTCTTGGCAAGTAGATTTGATAGAAGGACAATCGCAAGTAGGGGGAGGATCATACCCTGGATCAACACTATCAACCATCTTGGTTCAAGTCGACCACCGAAAGTTGTCGGCAAGTCAAATTGAATCTTACCTAAGGAGTCAAGATAAGCCAGTTATAGCACGTGTTCAGCAAAATCATGTACAATTTGATGTTCGCACACTTTCTTTAGCAGACATGGAGCAAATCATTAGTTATTTAAAACAATTGTAAATAAAAGAATAAGGTTTAAGATTGAAGACCAAGAGGCGACAACATAAATTACGCCAACACCCAGTAAAAATCCGTCCCCGCTGTGGTAACAGTGTTAGGGACGGATTTTTGTCATGTATAATAAAAAGAAAACGGGTGATTTCCATGACGTCAGTCAATGCAGACAGTAAACATTTGAAGGGTTTTTGCCTGCAGTCTTAAAGTTTATGCTTTATCTTTTTCTTTAAATAAGAAGTTTATGCAATGATATTGTTTATCTATTAAACGTTCCCATGAGTATTGCATTATTAAATCATATATATGAGGATCGATGGCTTGTTGCGACTGTAATCGATTTATTTGTAAAATAATAGATTGACTTAAGTTTGCAATAAATTCTGGGATATCTTCTTGATGTGCTTTATCTTGGTCAACAATGCGTGGAAGCGGAACATATTCAATCCATTGAGATTGGTTAATCTCATCAGCTAAGAAATTCTTTAAAGGGGCTAATTCAGAAACTACTGTACGCAAACCACAAGCCATGGCTTCTAAACAAATAGTTGCTAAACCTTCATAATATGATGGCAGAATAAAAATATCAGATTTTTTCATCCAACTGGCTAATTCTAATTGAGGAAGTGCTGAAAGAAAGTGAATATCTTCTATTCCATAAGAAGAGACAATTGTTTTTAATTCTTTAATTTCACTAGGATCGCCGTTACCAATTAGTAACAGTTGGCTTTGAGGAAAAGATTTTTTGACTTTTTCAAAAGCTAGAACTAATTCAAAGACACCCTTAGAACGAGTGATTTTACCAGCATAGATTAAATTTATTGAAGACTGCTTAGACTTTCGTGAACCTTCTAGATTAAAAATGGCAGAATTAAAACCATTGCCGGTAACTATAATTTTTTCAGCATCAATTTGAAACTCCTCGATTAAATTGTCACGATCATCTTGAGTTAAAGAAAAAATCAAAGCCAGCCGGTTCATATTACCCAAATAGCGTGTTTTTAAATGAGGGTGGCGTCTAGCTTGCCGAATATCCGTCCCATGACTGATACCAATCACCGGAATTTCAGGAAAAGTATCTAGCACCAAAGAAGTTAAGTACCAAAGATGATGGGTTAAGATAATATCCGGTTGAAATTCTTCTTTTGCTTGCATTAATCTTTTAATAAAAGCTTGTTGCCATTGTTCAGTCTGCTGATCTGTTAATTGAGAATAAATAGAATTTTGATAAGGCATCACATCTGACATACCGACAATTGAGAAGGGGAGTTCATTGGATTGGAAATGAACAGGGTAACAATTATCTGTTTGCAATAATTCTTTAAAAGGGGGTTGAGTGGCGTAGATAATGCCATTATCTATGCCTTTATCTTTTAAGCCCGTGATTAAATTTTGAAAATAAATGCCAGAACCTGTTTGAGCAGGTAGCTGGGCTAAAACATGTAAGACCTTCATGGAAAAACCTCCTAAATCTGTCATTATTATAGCTTAAAATTGATACACATGCTTATTAAAAAATTATTTATTATAAATTTAAATAAATGCTTAAAGCTTGCTGTTAAAGTGTTTTTGGAGGGTGGATTTAGTGAATAATGAATAAAACGTAATCGTTTATAAATTGGTTTGACAAATATGAAAGCTAGGGTTATACTACAGTCATAGTAGTGATATATTGTTGTTGCGAACATTTTATTTCGAATATCTTAGGAGGTAACATTATGTCAATGGATAATAAAAAATTATTGATCATTGGAGACCGTGACGGTATTCCAGGACAAGCAATCGAAGCTAGTTTAGAAGGTAAACCAGTTGAGATTTTAATGTCATCAACAGAGTGCTTCGTTTGAACGGCTGCAGGAGCCATGGATTTGGAAAACCAACGTCGTATTAAAGAAGCTGCTGAAAAACACGGTGCAGAAAATCTTGTTGTAATCTTAGGTGGGGCTGAAGCAGAATCTGCTGGTCTAGCAGCTGAAACAGTTACCAACGGAGACCCAACTTATGCGGGTGCTTTAACAAACACACCTCTAGGTTTAGCTGTATACCATGCAACTGAACCTGAGTTCAAAGAATACGCTGATCCAGACATTTACGATGAACAAATCGGTATGATGGAAATGGTATTAGATGTTGATTCAATCGCTGAAGAAATGAAATCAATTCGCGATCAATTTTCTAAATATTCAGTATAATTTTTAAAAATTATATCTAAAAGGAGGGCCAGTAAAAGCAGTTTGCTTATGCTGGCTTTTTTATTCAGAGAGTTCTAAAGACTTGCTTTTTTAACAGATATGTGAAATAATATACAATATAAACTAACCATAAAAAAGGAGAATGCAAATGACTCTTCCAGTATTGAAAGGTGCAGCTTATACTCTAGCACATACACCTAATATGTTAATTCATAATGGTACGACTCAAACCACTGAGCGCATCACTACTCCAGATTCTGAATATCTTAAGAATCTAGATAAACATTTACGTAGTTACGAAGAGGTTCTAACAGACCCTAATAACCAAACGTATATTAATAATATGCATTATTCTGAATTGAAAAAAATTGAAGAACCACGTTTCAAAACTAAAGCTGAAGGTGGACGTTACTCAAAACGTGGCGAAATTATGCCAGAGATTGAATTTTACGGACTACTTTCAATCGTAGACGTATTTGACTTAGTATATCTTGAAGAAGGATTTGCTGCTAAGGTAAAAGAAGTTATGGCAGAAAATGAAATCTTTAAAGATGATGTGGACAAGATTAAAAACACCGAATCGGCTGAATGGTTACAAAAACATATCGATGAGTATGAAGCTGAGGGACTATATTATGAAGGTGAATTAGTCGGCGTGGTTTCACGTGCCCACGATATTGACCCTAACTTAAATGCTCATATCATGCTAGAAAACTTAGTTAACAAAGCTTCAGGTGTTTTATCTTTACGCCACTTATTACGAGATACTGAAGATATCAATGCTGAAGACATTGAATATGTGATTGAGGCATCAGAAGAAGCAATCGGCGACATGAACCAGCGTGGTGGGGGTAACATGGCTAAAGCTATTGCAGAGCTTTGCGGTCTAAAAAATGCTTCAGGATCTGACTTACGTGCTTTCTGTGGGGCACCAACACATGCCTTGATCAGTGCAGCTTCATTAGTAAGAGCTGGAACATATAAAGCAGTAGCGGTTGTTGCCGGAGGTTCTACTGCTAAATTAGGTATGAATGGTAAATCTCATTATGAAAAAGATATGCCATTATTAGAGGATTCAGTAGCTGGTGTGGCCTACTTAATTTCTCAAAACGATGGAAAGAGCCCAGTGATCCGTACAGATGTTACTGGACGTCATACTGTTTCATCTGGTTCTTCACCTCAAGCGGTTATGACTGCTTTGGTAGGAGATCCTTTAGATAAAGCAGGCTTAACTATTCCAGATGTTGATATTTTCTCAGTTGAAATGCAAAACCCAGATATTACTAAATCTGCTGGTGCTGGAGATGTGCCAACTGCTAACCTTAAGATGATTGGTGCGGTAGGAGTATTACGTAAAGAATTAGAACGTGCTGATTTAGCTAACTTTGTTGCAGAAAAAGGAATTCCTGGTTGGGCACCAACTCAAGGTCATATTCCTTCAGGAGCTCCTTACCTAGGATTCGCTTATGACGATATGACAAGTGATTCAGGTATTAATCGGGCAATGATCGTTGGTAAGGGTTCATTATTCTTAGGACGTATGACTAACTTATTTGACGGGGTATCAATAATTATTGAACGTAACTCAGGAGAAGTTGAAACAGCTGTTGACGGCGACTTGAAAGAAGTTGTTAAAGCAGAAGTTGCTAAGGCGTTACGCCAATTTGCTGAAAACTTTTCATCAGAAGAAGAATAGAGGTGAGCAATACGCATGTCTAACCAAGTGAATCAAGCAATTAAAGATGTTATAAACGAATTAGCTCATACGTTAGAGAGCGGTCAAGTTGGACCATCTATTAAGATTGGTCTAACCATCAATGGCTCTGAACTAGGGTTTGATGTTATGCGTGAAGCAGCTGCTCTGGCAAAATCAGAAGGTCTATTTGAAGTCGTTCTGATTGGTGAAAAATTAGACTGGACTGAAGAATACGAACATTATGAAGCTAATGATGAATCAGCGGTTGAAGAAACGCTTGAAAAATTATTAAATGATGGAACTATTCATGGGGCAGTAACACTTCACCATACATTCCCGATTGGTGTATCAACTGTAGGCCGTGTAATTTCACCTGCTTTAGGGCGTGAAATGTTCATTGCTACAACTACTGGTACTACAGCTACTGTCCGTACAGAAGCAATGGTCTTAAACGCTATTAATGGTATCGCAGTGGCTAAAGCCAAAGGAATTCAAAACCCAACAGTTGGAATTGTGAACGTTGACGGAGCTAATACTGTTGAACGTGCTTTAAGACAATTACAAGAAAAAGGCTATGATATTACATTTGGCGAGTCTGCTCGTTCAGATGGTGGCGTAGTTTTACGTGGTAATGACTTGTTATTGGGTTCTGCAGACGTAATGGTTTGTGATTCTTTAACAGGTAATATCTTAATGAAACTATTCGGATCATACACTTCAGGTGGTACTTACGAAACAACTGGATTCGGATATGGTCCAGGTGTTGGAGATGGATACGACCATATTATTAATATCGTATCACGTGCTTCAGGAGCACCTGTTATTGCCAATGCATTAAAATATGCTTTCCAAATGGCTAAAGGTAAATTAACGACTGTAGCTAAGCAAGAATATGAATCTGCTAAAAAAGCAGGTCTTAAGGATGTTCGTGAAGGACTTCAACCTAAGGCTACTGTAGCTGAGGAAGAAATTAAAGCACCAGCTAAAGAAGTAGTTACAGCTCAAATTAACGGAATTGATGTATTAGACCTTGAAGATGCTGTTAAAGCATTATGGAAAGAAGGTATTTACGCTGAATCAGGGATGGGATGTTCAGGTCCTATCGTAATGATTAGTGGCGCAAATGCTAAGAAAGCCAATGAAATTGTTAAAGAAAAAGGTTATATGTAAACACTTTACATAAGTAATTAAAACGGGACTGAGCAAAAAGTCCTAAAAACAGTGGCGAATCATTAAACATGAGATTCGCCACTGTTTTTGTCGTTTAATGAATAAGAATAGTGAATACCAAGCCCAAAATGTCGGGAAGTTTGTAAATAATGGGGTGATTGTGTGAGATTCATAGTCATTGTAAGGAGACTCCGGTCATTTTTTATCCCTTTTCTCCCTTGAGCTTT
The DNA here is from genome assembly GCF_050409505.1 of Facklamia sp. P12937. Lineage (NCBI taxonomy): Bacteria > Bacillati > Bacillota > Bacilli > Lactobacillales > Aerococcaceae > Facklamia > Facklamia sp. P12937. The sequence goes on along the minus strand of NZ_JBNUPI010000001.1, from coordinate 36,027 downwards.
ATTCTTCGCACAATAAAATTGCGACCAAATACTATCTCAGCATCAAACTAGGATTGAGCGTAAATGTTAGGAATGCTAATCAGCATCGGCTTCTAGCTTCGTGCCATCAGTAAATAAACTTTATCTTGGAAGAGATGGTGGTCATTTAAGACGAAAGTACCGACTGATTAATGGCGCTTCCTGATCCATAGGAATATCAAAGTTTAAATGAAGTAGAATAATATATTTAGCTACGGTTTAATTTTTATCCATAAAAGCCCCTTTTTATCGGCATCCTAGCTGTTAATTACTATTATGTATAGTATGCAAGAATTATTATTTTAATCAAAACAGCAAAAATCAGCGAGCCTAAGCACTCTGGCTCGCTGATTTTTATGTTGTATTGAGGACTTTTAGCCCAGTCTCCCAGACTGAAGCCAGGGTCTCGATTAAGTTATCCTCAAATGAGGTTTAAGCTTTATTCGAGTAATTCTTTAAGTTTTTCTTCTAAATAGTCCTTAAGCTTTTTACCTTCTATGAGTACCGTTTCGAAATCTGTGAAATCAATACCAAGTTTGAAGAAATTAATTGTCAGTGTATCACCATCAATTTGATCCACGATGTCGTATGCAGGAACAAAATTAATTTTTATTTCTTCATACTTTGTGTCTCCTGAAAAAGTTTCTTTCATTTCATCGACATTTAAAGTTTTAACAGTAGGGAGGGTGAGTTCGACATTTCCAGGATCATCAGCAAAGAATTTGTTGGATTGATAGAATTCTAATTCTTTTTTAGTTGCTTCATTGACTGGTTCATAGTTAATAACGGCCGATAAAACTTTTCTTACTGAGTTTGAATCGAATCCCTCAGTATAGATAACTTCCATTTCTGGACGATTGGCTATATCTAAAAAGTAAGAATCGGTTAATTTTTCACGACGAGCAGCTGTTTGCCAAAAGAAGTCCATTAATTCGATGGTTTCAAAATTAATTTTAATCGTTTTTAACATGTTCATTCTCCTTAATTAACAATTTACACCCATAATTATAACAGATATAAGAACTGAATAAATAGCTGATACTAGAAAATAGATATACTTTGTAAAAAATCTGAAGCTATAAGATTTCTACTTGTTTCAAATTTATATTATTTTTTTCAGCAACCGTTAGTAACACTTCCTTTAAATGAGGTTCAGATCTCCAAGACATTCCACAACCTGCTGAAAGTTCTCGAGGAATCATAACCAGACGACCTTTAATATTAGCGGCTTTAAATTGTGCTTCAGCAGCTATGGCATCAGTTGTAGAATCAAATGTTAAATACAAATATTTATTTTTAGTCATATTAAACCTTCTTTCTAAAACAATAAGATAGCTTAATGTTTCTAACTGATATTAATTATAATGGATAATTATTTATAATTCTAACAATTTAAGTTAAATAATACTAATAAATCCATAAACATGTGATCTTGTTCACAAAATTATAATGATGTTATAATAAGATTATATGAATCGGTAACTTAGGAAATTCAAAATGGAGGAAATATGAAAAAGCTTATATTTTTAGGGCATTCTATTCTCTCATTTTATAAGAAAGAAAGTATGGGAGACTGGAAGATTATTAACGTATCTCAACAAGGTATTATTGCTAAAGAGGGCCTGCAGATGGCTAAAAAAATTGCTAATGAATTAGTTGAAAGTGATGCAGTTCTTATTATGTTTGGAATTAATGAACTTTATTATCAAATGAAAAAAGAGTCTATTATTACCTATTTGACACAATTATTAGTTTTTATTAGTGAATTGAACCCTAAAATAAGAATAGTCCTTTCTGAAATTATTCAAACCGATGAAACCGAAAGGCTAAAACCAGAAAAAATCACTTGGGTAAATCAAGAACTTAGAAAACTATCAAAAAGATTTCAAATAAAATTATTAACATGGGAACGAGTTTATGACTCAAACGGTAAGATTTCGGATAGATATACTATTGATGGTATCCATTTAACGAAAGAAGGCTATGCAATTTTTGAAGATAACTTACTCCAATTGTTAAATTAGAGTCTAAATCACTCACATTTTACAAGTTATCTATTCCAATATATTGTTCACTAATCTAATAAATTTTTTTAAACTTGTTAGAGTTTTAGGTGATTTTTATATTGATTTTATAAACAGAACACATTTGGAAAATATACTTTATTGGGGAATTTTGTTGTAAATTTTTTTTGTTTTTGTTATAATGTTCACAAGAACTAAGGAGAGTGCGGCCAAGTTTTGGCTTTGTTCTTAACATTTAGAAAAGTCCGATGTAATCGTTCTTAGTTAAATGGCAAGCACTGGCGTCTAGAGGTGAAACCATGAAAATCATATCGAATAATCCAAAAGTGAATGAAACTATCGACCAATGTCCAATCATTTTTATTGATGGGGACTATGGTGATGTTCTTTATGAGACTAAAAAGCTCGTTATTAATGAACATTATGTGTTGTTGACTCATCCACTGAGTGGTTCAATCAAACCGAACGAAACTTTCTACAAATCAATAATTATCACTACTACTAAACAATCACAAATCGATCTAGAAAGTCTCGAGATAATTGAACAAGCCATCGCAGTTTATGAAAAATTCATCAAGGACCGAGCAACTCCAAATTGGCTAGATTCAGTCTTGGAGGATTTTGCCACGATCGATTTAGATTTAATGGAGAGTACCCTTCAGCGTATTCATTTTTCACCAGAATTACGCTTTAACTAACTCCTGAATTTAGAAAATAACAATAGAGGTGATTGAATGAAACTTGAATTAGGTAAAATTCAAATTAACGATGTAAAACTTGCAGATTCATCTAAAGTAGAAGGCAATGTTTTATACATCAATGAAGAAGAAATTAAAAATATCGTTTTAGAAGACGATCATATTGCTAATGTTTCAATCGAAATTGCAAAACCTGGTGAGTCAGTACGTATTACACCTATTAAAGATGTTATTGAGCCACGTGGTAAAGTAGATTCAACATCAGAAGTTTTCCCAGGTGTAGTCAGCAAAGTTGATCGCGTTGGGGAAGGCCGTACTCATGTATTAAAAGGTTGTGCGGTCGCTACAGTTGGTAAAATTGTAGGATTTCAAGAAGGTATTGTTGATATGCAAGGGCCTGGTGCTGAATTAACACCATTCTCCCAATTAATCAACATCTGTTTAGTGGTTGAGCCAGCTGAAGGTGTAAAAACATACGCTTATGAGCAAGCAGTTCGTGAAGCTGGATTGAAAGTTGCTAAGCATTTAGGAACATTAGCTGCAGCAACAGAAGCAGACGAAGTGGTAACTTATGAAACAAAACCACTATTGGAACAAATTTCAGAATATCCTGATCTTCCAAAAGTTGGTTATGTATACATGTTACAAACTCAAGGGTTATTACATGATACTTATGTTTATGGAACTGATGCTAAGCATATTGTTCCTTCAATTTTATATCCTACAGAAGTAATGGATGGAGCAGTTATTTCTGGTAACTGTGTGTCTGCATGTGATAAGAATACTACTTACCACCACTTAAACAATCCGATCATTGAGGATCTTTATGAGCGTCATGGTAAAGATATCAACTTTATGGGAGTTATCATCACAAACGAAGCTGTATATTTAAATGATAAGAAACGTTCATCTGATTGGACATCTAAATTATGTTCATTCCTAGGTTTAGATGGTGTAATTGTTTCTCAAGAAGGATTCGGTAACCCTGATACTGACTTGATCATGAATACTAAGAAGATTGAAGCTGAAGGCGTTAAAACAGTAATTGTTACTGATGAGTACGCTGGACGCGATGGAGCTTCTCAAGGATTAGCAGACGCTGATAAATCTGCAAACGCAGTTGTAACAGGTGGAAATGCCAATGAAGTAGTTGTTTTACCTCCAATGGATAAAGTTATCGGAACATTAGATTATGTTGATACAATTGCCGGCGGATTTGACGGAAGCTTACGTGAAAATGGCGAAATTGAAGTTGAAATTCAAGCAATTACTGGTGCTACAAACGAATTAGGCTTCAACAAACGCACAGCTCGTGGCGTATAATTATTAAATAAGGAGGTAAAACCATGACAAAAAAACGTGTAGTTCATTACATTAATCAATTCTACGCTGGTATCGGTGGAGAAGAAAAAGCTGATACAAAACCATTCAAACAAGATGGTGTTGTAGGACCAGGTGTTGGAATCAATGGTGCAATTGCTGAAAATGGAGAAATCGTTGGAACTGTGGTATGTGGTGACTCATACTTTAATGAAAATACAGATGCTATTAATGAAGTAATTGAAATGATTAAGTCATTCGAACCAGATTTAGTAATCACTGGACCTGCATTTAACGCTGGACGATACGGTGTAGCTGCTGGAGCTGTTGCAACTGCAGTTATGCAAGAATTGAATGTACCAGCTGTTGCCGGTATGTATGAAGAGAACCCTGGTGTTGACATGTATAAGAAAGTGCCTTACATTGTTAAGACTGGTAACTCTGCTGCAACAATGCGTAAAGCAATTCCTGCAATTGCAAATGTTGTTAACAAAATCTTGACAGACCAAGAATTAGACCCAATTACTGACGAATACTTTGAGCGTCACCGTAAAAACTTCTTTACAGAAGATCGCGGTTCTAAACGTGCAGTGGATATGTTAGTTAAGAAATTAGCTGGTGAAGAATTCACTACTGAATTCCCAATGCCTGATTTTGATAATGTAGAACCAGGAAAAGCAATTAAAGACTTAACCAAAGCTAAAATTGCGATTGTTACTTCAGGTGGTATTGTTCCATTTGGTAACCCTGACCATATTGAATCCTCTTCAGCTTCTAAATATGGTCGTTATGACATCTCTGGTGTTGAAGACCTTAAAGAAGGCGAATATGAAACAGCTCACGGTGGTTATGACCCAGTTTATGCTAACCAAGATTCAGATCGTGTTATTCCAGTGGATGTTTTACGTGAAAAAGAACGTAATGGAGAAATTGGCGAATTACATAACTATTTCTATACTACTGTAGGTAATGGTACTTCAGTTGCATCATCAAAAGCATTTGCTTCTGAAATTGCTAAGGACTTAGTAGACCATAATGTAGATGCAGTTATTCTAACCTCCACTTGAGGTACTTGTACTCGTTGCGGAGCAACAATGGTAAAAGAAATCGAAAAAACAGGTTTACCTGTAGTACATATGGCAACTGTAACACCTATCTCATTAACAGTAGGTGCTAACCGTATCGTTCCTGCAATTGCTATTCCTCACCCACTAGGTAATCCTTCATTATCAATGGAAGAAGAATACAAATTACGCACTCACTTAGTAGACAAAGCTTTGAAAGCTTTAACTACCGAAGTTACAGAACAAACTGTTTTTGAAGACTAATTAATCTTCATTATAAAGGGGCTAGGATAAAAGGTTTTCTCAGTCGCCTCAAAACTTACAGCGAGCCTAGATTGGAAAGTTACTTTCCAAACTAGGCTCGCTGCTTTGCGTATTTACGTAGATTATAGAACTGAAAAAGTCCGATTAACGATTGTATCGTTGACCGGACTTTTTTTAAGGCTTTTGTCCCAACCCTTTTTTGAAACAATAGGAGTTATGAGGATTTTAATAGATGCTTGTCCTGTGAAGGCTGAAGCCATTCAAATAGCTCAGCTTATAAGATTAAGGTCTTTGTTATAACGACAATAGATTATTTTCAAATAGAATATATGATTCTGATTTGTTAGAGACCATCTATATTGAAGCAGCTGCAGATACGATTAATTATTTTTTCCCAATGCTAAAAAGCTAATATTATAATTACTCAAGATTATGGCATAACTTCTTTATTATTTTCAAAATATCGCGTGAATTATCATTCTGACAGATTATATATTGAATATAATAGAGACCATCTTTTCTTCAAAAGACATTTAGGACAAAATGCGGAAAGCTGGTAAAAGAATCAAGGGGCCTAGCAAGTATAATCCAATGGATTGTAAAGAATTTATTTATAATCTTGCCAATTTAATTACGAATAGTGAGCATTAAATTCTAAAGAAGAGTAAGAGACTGCTATAATGAGACAAAGGAGTGATTTTATGCCAAAAGTATATAAAGAAGATTTTGCTTATCCAGTAGAAGCAAATCGTTATCGTCTTGTGTTTAGTTTTCCATGTCCTTATGCTCAAAGGGCTGATATTGCTAGAAGATTACTAGGTTTGGATAAAGTAGTTAGTCTAGCTATCGCTAGTCCAATAAAAACTAGTAAAGTATGGGATTTTTCTAATGAAACTGGAGGCAAAGATGCGATTTTAGAAGTTGAATATGTTTCGGAACTTTATAAAAATACTGATCCAGAATATGAGGGTCCTTTTTCTGTACCTGCATTAATTGATATTAAAACTAAGACAGTGGTTAACTCTGAGTCACTAGATATTTTAAGAGACTTTACAACCCGTTTTAAACCTTTTCATGCTGACAATGCTCCAGATCTTTATCCAGAAAATTTGAGATCAGAGATTGATAGTTGGATCCAAAAAATAATTGATGAAGTATTGGGAGGAGCAAATCGTGCGGGATATACTCGCTCTCAAGAAGAATTTGATCAAAATGCAGAGGCTTACTTTAAAGTATTAGCCGAGTTAGATCAACATTTCGCTGAGAATCAGTTTTTATTAGGTGATCAATTGACTGAAGCCGATTTAATATTATATACCCCTTTAATCCGTCATGATTTACTTTATATGCCAATCTATGGCTTATTCCATCATTCATTGCGCGATTACCCTAATTTATGGCGCTATATGAAACAACTTTATCAAATGCCAGCCTTCAAAGCCACTACTAGCTTTAGAGACTATCAAATTGGACAATATTCTGGAAGAACAGGACGTATTTTTTTCCGCAGAGAAGTAGTTCCAATGCTACCAGATCTTTCACATTGGGAGAAATAAAATATAAAAAAATTAACTATTCCTCTTGCTTTTATTCCGAATTCGAGATAAAATACATATGTTCAGTAAAATAACTACTAGAACAAATACATATAAAAAGGATGATTAAATATGACTAAACTAGGTGTAATTGTAGGATCAACTCGGAAAAATTCTTTTTCTAAACAATGGGCAGATAATATTGTGACTTTATACCCTGAGGGAACAGAAGTAGAGTTTTTAGATATTGCAAACTTACCTCTTTATAACCAAGATTTGGATGAAAATTCACCACAAGCCTACACTGATTTCCGTGAAGCAGTGAAACGCCAAGATCTGATTTTATTCGTAACTCCAGAGCATAACCGTACAATCTCAGCAGCATTAAAAAATGCATTAGACGTTGCTTCTCGTCCATGGGGACAATCTGTATGGAATGGCAAACCAGCTTTAATTGCGTCCCATTCAATTTCTGCTATGGGTGGCTCAATAGCCAATAAAGATTTGGTTAAGATTCTTTCATTTTTAAATATGCCAACAGTGGGACAACCTGAGGTTATGTTACCAAGTTCAGCTAATTTATTGAACGATGGTAAAGCTCCTCAAGATACCTTAGACTTCTTACAAACTGCTGTAGATGCACACTTAAATTTATTAAAATAAGTTCGTTTTTCGAATTATAAAGCATGAAGGATAGTAGTGATTGACTAATATGACTAATTACAGTATACTTAATTGAGTAGAGAGTAATAAAATATTTAAAAGCTTAATTCATTATCATAATTAATCCTTTTCTTTATCTTATGTAACATCTGCAAAAAAATCGCGCTCAGCGCAAGGAGGATTTCATTTATGAATAATGGAACAGTAAAATGGTTTAACTCAGAAAAAGGTTTTGGCTTTATTGAACAAGAAAATGGTGAAGATGTATTCGTGCATTTCTCAGCGATTAATAACGAAGGCTTCAAGACTTTAGAAGAGGGCCAAAAAGTAACTTTTGATGTTGAATCAGGAGAACGTGGCTTACAAGCTAGTAATGTGTCAGTTGTAGCATAATCTTAAATATAAACATTCAAACGACAAACTTTTGGTTTGTCGTTTCTTTTTTTTGCTAGATTTTAGAAGAGATCGTTAAAAAAATTAGCCCAACACCTCCTTTTAGTGTTCACACTAAAATGTAAATTTACATTTATGATTGTAAACGCTTCGAAATTGAGGTATATTATATATGATAAATAAAAAGGAGTGAAAAATATGTATCCATATTTACAAAGACTGGGACGTTCATTAATGTTACCAGTTGCGGTACTACCTGTTGCTGCCTTAATGCTAGGGATCGGCTATGCAATTGACTCTCAAGGTGGGAACCAGTTCAGTGCTTTATTGATGACTGCTGGAGATACCATTCTCAGTAATTTAGGCATTCTATTTGCTTTGGGTGTTGCTTTAGGTATGTCTAACGATCGAGATGGGTCAAGTGCCTTATCAGGTTTAGTCGCATTTTTAATGGTTACTACATTACTGAAACCGGATAAATTAACAGATATTGTCAATATTCCTTTAGAAGAATTATCCTATTCTTTTGAAAAAATAGATAATGCTTTTATCGGAATTATATCCGGTCTTACCGCTTCATCACTTTATAATAAATTCTCAAAAACTAGATTACCTGATGCATTTGCTTTCTTCTCTGGGCGTCGAATGGTTCCCATTTTGACTTCAATTGCTATGATTTTTGTTTCAGGATTATTATATTTTATCTGGCCACCTGTTTATGAAGGGCTAGTAGGCTTTGGAGAATGGATTTCAGGGATGGGCTGGTTCGGAGCAGCCTTATATGGTTTCTTCAACCGTCTACTAATTCCTACCGGTTTACACCATGCTTTAAATGCTGTTTTCTGGTTCGACTTAATAGGTATTAATGATATCGGTAATTTCTGGGCATCTGTAGGTGAAAAGGGTGTTACAGGAATGTATCAAGCTGGCTTCTTCCCGGTTATGATGTTTGGTTTACCAGCTGCTGGTTTAGCGATCTATCGTAAGGCTGATCCTCGCTACCGTAAAGAAGTAGGGTCCTTATACTTAGCAGGCGCAGTCACAGCTTTTGTTACAGGTGTTACTGAACCCATTGAATTTTCGTTTATGTTTATAGCCCCAGTTCTTTATTTTGCTCATGCTATTTTATCAATGCTATCTTTAGGATTTGCTGCCTTTATGCAATAGACAGCTGGTTTTGGCTTTTCTGCCGGAGCAATCGACTTTATTTTATCTTCACAAATTCCAATAGCGAACAAGCCCTTTATGTTAATATTACAAGGCTTAGTTTTCGCCGGTCTATATTATTTGGTCTTCTCTTTCTTAATTGAAAAATTGGATATTGCTTCACCAGGAAGAAAAGGTCCTTTGTCTTTAGACTTTGATGCTGGAAGTGGGCGAAAAGGTTCATTACCTGAAAAGGATTCTAAAGAATTAAAGGATTCAAAAGCCGAAAAAGAATACCAACAAGCTCGCCGCATTCTTGAAGCTTTAGGTGGTAAAGACAATATTGAAAACTTTACCAATTGCGCGACACGACTTCGCTTGAATGTTAAAGACACCTCAGTAATTGACCAAGAAAAAATAAAATCTTCTGGCGCTGCGGGTGTTAAGATCATGGGAGAAAATGCAGCCCACGTAATTATTGGAACGAATGTTCAATTTGTGGCAGATGCTTTACATGATGTTATGGACGAAGAATAATAAGTTAGATATAAATCGAGTAGGAGGCTAGCCATTAGTTGACTAGCCTCCTACTTGATTGGTGGTAACTTCCTTCAGGGGATAAGTTGAGTTATAATAATATCTAGTAAAATGTTATGAAAGATTGAGGGAGATATGGATTTAGCACTCATCATTTTTAAGCAATTAATTATACTGATTTCCATAGCGGTGATTGGGTTTAGTTTAGTTAAAAAAGAACTTCTGACGCAAACGACCATTAGTCAATTGAATACGGTAATTGTTAAATATTTGACCCCTTTGATAATTATCGAAGCTTTTTTTAAGCCGATTCAGCAAGACCTTATGACTCAGTTTTTCTTAGCAATGATTATTTATATTATTTTTCTGTTAATGAGGATCTACGTAGGGCATTGGTATTTTGGGAAAAATGAGGATGGGGTATCCAAGTTTGCAACAGTCTTTGGTAATGTTGGTTTTATTGGTATTCCTCTGACCTTAGCAGTTTTCGAACCTTCCTATGTCATGATTACCACAGGCTTATTTCTAGTTACAAATTTCTTTTCTTGGACACTTGGTTTAAAAATGATTAGAGCCAAAGAAAAAGAACCAAAAATAACATTCTCTGCTCGTCCAATTCTGTTTGCTTTTCTGATAGGAGTAGTCATTCAAGTTTTTAAGATCTCTGTTCCATCGGTTGTATCCGAAGGGATTCATCAATTAAATCAGGTTTATTCCCCGATTGCTATGATTATTCTAGGTGCTTATTTTGAAGACATTGCTACTTTATCTGACTATCTTGATTGGAAATTGTGGAAAATAGCTAGCATAAAGCTTATTATTTGGCCTTTAATTAATTTGATTATGCTATTGTTCATCCCTGGTTTAACCTTTGAAAGTTTTTTTATTTTAGTAATGATACTAGCTGGACCTTCTGCTATGATGACAGCTCTTTTAAGTCAAATTGTAGGTGGTGATTATTTAAGTGGAGCAAAAATTGTTTTACTGACAACAATGTGTTCACTTGTTACCATTCCTTTAATACTCAATTTAGCTACATGGCTTTTTGAAAACTATTATCTATTTTCTTAGGAGGAATCACGTGGATAAAAAATTATTAGCAACCAATTTAGCAAGTGTACTCGAAGACATTTCGACCTATCCGACTCATATGGTGGCGATTACTAAATTTGTGGATGCTGAAACGACGAGAGAGTTATATAATTTAGGCGTTCGAGATATGGGCGAAAATCGCTCGGATAAATTCTTAGCAAAACTAGAAGCTTTGAATGATATTGCATCAGAAATTACTTGGCACTTTGTTGGTCACCTCCAATCTCGTCAAGTGAAATTGATTATTAATCAGATCGATTATTTACATTCACTGGATCGATTATCATTAGCCAAAGAAATTCAAAAAAGAGCAGATCGGACAGTAAAATGCTTTCTACAAGTCAATGTTTCAGGTGAAGAGACGAAAGGCGGATTTGATCCGGATCGTGTCATAGAGGCGGTAGAAGCCATTAAAGACTATAACAAAATTGAAATAGTTGGTTTAATGACGATGGCGCCGATTGATGCCAGCGAAACGGAACTTCATCATTATTTTGCCGAATTAAAAGAATTACAAGTATTAATACTTGGCAAGAATTATCCATGGGCTCCTTGTGGAGAGCTAAGTATGGGGATGTCACGGGACTATCGCATCGCCTTAGAAGAAGGAGCGACTTACATTCGAGTGGGCAGTGCCTTGTATGATCAAAAATAAATATTTTTAAAGAGGAGTTTAAACGATCGTTTAAACTCCTCTTTATTATGATTATTATATTTCGGTTAGAAGGTAGTTAGTTTGTCAAAAGGAAAGAGGATTATTTTAATTTTTGAAAGTAGATTTTTTTCAGGTATTAAACCGATTTTTCTTGAATCTACCGAACTTTTACGATTATCGCCTAAGCAATATAAGTAACCTTCTGGGATCGAATCAACTTTAAGATCCTGTGTTACTTGGTCTGTTAAATAGGGCTCATCAATTTTTTCACCATTGATATAAAGTATATTATCAATATATTCAATGGTATCTCCCGGAAGGCCAATAACTCTCTTAATATATTTTTTCTTTTTTTCCGGAACGTTAAATACTACTATATCAAAACGGTCAATCTTAGTAATTTGACTTCCTATAACGATATCGTTTTGTTCAAAGGTATTCATCATAGAAGCTCCTTCAACTTTATAAACACTGAAGATAAAAAGTCTTAGCATCATTAGGACGATAAAGAGTGAAATAAACCACTTATTATCTCTTACTAAAGACTGGATTGTATCCATTTCAATTCTCATGATATGTCTCCTTACATTCCATAAATCACGAAAACATTTTTTAATAATTATGCAAATAGAACTAAGTTATGAATAAAAATTTTATAAGAAAAAGATTTAAATAAAGGCAATAGCTTTTCTCCTATTCTTTCTTCATAGCATATTTTGAAACTAATTGTAAAAAATATCCATTCTCTAAAGTTATTTCTGATTTAGTAGGTGTTACATTGAGTAGAATGATATTATCGAGTGTCTTTACCTAATTGAATTATCAAAAGATCAGCGCTAAGAAAGATTTATTTAAATAGTCTTATTCAATTAATTAGATAGGAGAGCTACCGTTTAATAATAGATAAAACACCCTCTCTTTTCATTTATTCATCACCATAAGAGACCGGCAAATGCCAAATGGCATCATTATAGTCTCCAATGGTCCGATCACTTGAGAAGAAGCCAGAATTTGCAATATTAACAACTGATTTTTGATACCAAGTGTCAATATCCTCATAGTCTCTTAGCATCTGTTCCTTAGTTGCAATATAGTCTTCTAAATCAATCAAAGTCATAAAATAATCCTTATGAATTAACTCCTGATGCAGACGGTTTAAACGCTCTTCGTTACCAAAATACAACATACCATGGGAAACAATGAAGTCTACTAGAGGTTTGATCGTTTCTCTTTGATAATATTCATTGGATGAATAACCATTACTTTTATAGAGTTGAATAATTTCCTGACTTTCTTTTCCAAAAATATAGATATTATCTTGGCCAACTTTTTCAAAAATTTCAACATTAGCACCATCTAATGTACCAATCGTTAGGGCACCGTTTGCCATAAATTTCATATTTCCTGTACCCGAAGCTTCTTTTGAAGCCAAGGAAATTTGTTCAGAAATGTCGGCTGCCGGAATAAGATAGGAAGCATTGGTAACATTATAATTTTCAACCATTATTACTTGTAAGTGTGGAGCCACCACCTTATCTAAACTAATCAATTGTGACAAAGTTAAGATAAGATGAATAATATCTTGTGCAATTGTATAGGCGGGTGCAGCTTTTCCTCCAAAAATAACGGTAATAGGTGTTTCAGGAATATTCCCCTTTTTAATATCTAAATATTTATGAATTACCCATAAAGCATTCATCTGTTGTCGTTTATATTCGTGGAATCGTTTGATTTGAATATCAATAATTGAGTGTTCATTAATTGTAATCTTCATTCGGTCTTGCAATCTTTTCTTCAACCGCATCTTGTTATTGTGTTTGATGGCTCTTAGTTTACTTAATGTGCGCTCATCGTCTTTAAAATCTATAAATTGTGAAAGATCAGCATTTCTATGCCAAAGCGTTCCGATTTTAAGGTCTAGATATTCTGAAAGTTCCTTGTTAGCGTCCATTACCCAACGGCGGAAGGTGATGCCATTGGTCATATTGTGGAACTTGTCAGGATAGATCTCATAAAAAGGTTTTAAAGCCGTTGTTTTTAAGATTTCAGTATGTAATTCTGCGACACCGTTGACAGAAAAACCAAAGTGAATGGCTAAATGAGCCATGTGGACATAATTTGAATTATCAATAATCCAAACTTCAGCCTGATCGGGATAGTGTTTTCTAATCACTTGGTCGAGCCGTTGAATAATATTGGCGATTTCTGGCATGATTAATTGAATATCATTGAAAGGCCAAGTTTCTAAGGCTTCGGCTAAAATAGTATGATTTGTAAAAGCAGTAATCTTAGTCACAATTTGATAGGCTTCTTCAAAGTCAATGCCTTCCTTCATTAAAAGGCGCACTAATTCAGGAATTATAAAGCTTGGATGGGTATCATTGATTTGAATAACGGCATAATCAGCTAAATCATGTAAATTGCTACCTTTTTCTTTAGCTTCATGTAGAACAAGTTGCGCTCCATTTGAAACCATAAAATATTGTTGATAAATCCGTAGCAATCTTCCTTCATGGTCTGAATCATCAGGATAGAGGAAGAGTGTAAGGTTTTCTTTAATATTTGTCTTATCAAAATCAATTGAGTCTTCAGAAACAATAGACTCATTGACAGTGTCTAAATCAAATAGACGCAAGCGATTACGATGAGTTTGTTTATAACCTAAAACATCTAAGTCATACAGAGTTGATTTTAGAGTGAAAGAAGCATAGGGGACTTCGAAAGTCAGGTGAGATTTTTTAATCCAGTCTTGACCAGTTAACCATGCATCTGGCACGGTGTGTTGTTGATTATCAAAAAACTCTTGTTTGAATAAACCAAAATGATAATTCAAGCCAATTCCATCACCATTAATCCCCATCTTGGTAATAGAATCGACGAAACAAGCAGCGAGTCTACCGAGGCCGCCGTTTCCTAAGGAAGGTTCTCTTTCAGCATGTTCTATGTCCATTAAGTTCTTTCCGTTAGCGATTAATTCGTTATTAATTTGATTGTAAATACCTAAATTAATTAAATTGTTACTCAATACTTTTCCAATTAAGAATTCTGCAGAAAAGTAATAGAGTTTTCGCTTTTGGTCTTGATCTCGGTAGGGTAATCGGCGAGATTCATCTTTTACCACTTCCATTAATACGGTATATAGTTCTTTATTATCACAATCATAAACTTTTTTTTGAAAGAGGTCTTGAGTATAACGCTCTAGTAAAGTCATAAGTTTCTCCTTTATAGCGATTTATTGAAAAGAATCGTTTTATAACAAAATTCAAATATCCTTTTGTCTTCTTCATTATAAGTGAAAGGGCAATGACCTGCAATTTAATCTACTACTGAATGGGACGAAAAAGGTTCCCATCCATCGATTAAAGCTGATGAATAGGGTGGAGTGTGAATATTTATAATTAATTAATTTTTTTATACTTCTCTTCTAAGCGTGCCATCCACCAACCTAAAGCACTTCCTAATAAGAGCATGAGGCCGCAAATTGCATAGCCACTAAGTTGAAAACTTGTGTATTCGGTTGGAATGATCATAAAGGTAGATGCCAGAACAACACCGAAAATAAAGTGGAAGAACTTTGCATAGTAGCGGTCAAAAATTCTCTCAATTAGTTTAGACAAGAGCAGTATTGTTAATAGACCACCAACTCCAATTGGAATAATTACAGTCAGGTCTAAACTTTTGAACCCATCAGACATTAGCTTGTACATGCCCATGTAAAGAATAAAATTTGAAGGGCTCAATCCCGGAATCAGAACTCCTAATGCAATCAAAGCTCCTGCGATCATCCAAGTAAAGAAGTTTGCTGAAACCTGTCCGCCAAACCATGATTGTCCAAATATAAGCAAACATAAGGCCGCAATAAAAGAAAGAACCATTACAATCAAATCTGACTGATTGCGTCCTTCTTGACTAGCTTCTTTCCACAGTGAAGGAATCATACCCACTATGCATCCTACAAAAAACCACATGACATAAGTTTCATAATTTTCGAGAACATGGCTAACCCCGAAGGATAGGATGACTATGCCAAACAGGGCACCTAAACCGACAGGTATGAAGAAAATGATGTTTTCAACGAAGTCTTTAGTGATATTAGCTAGAAAACGGATAATTCGTTCATATAAACCAAAAATTGCCGCTAAAGCACCACCAGAGACTCCGGGTAAAATAAAGCCTGATCCAATGAACATGCCTTTGACAAAGCGCCAAATCCAATCAATTGTTTTTTTCATAAATTGCCCTCCATAGTTCAATACTTTTTCAGTTTAGCCCTTCTTGGTAAAATTTTCAATGAAAGTTAGCATGATGCTTGAGTAGGTCTTTTGAGGAATCTATTGTATAATAATATTAGTATGATATAGGAGGAAAAGTTATGAACATAGTTTATTTTTCTGATAAATGTCCGAATACGGAGGCTTTTATTAGCCGCTTAGATCAAATGGAAGTGAGCTACAAAGCAGTCAATATAACTGATTCAATGAAGAATTTAAAAGAGTTTCTTAAATTAAGAGATAGTCGTAATGAATTCGATGAAGTTAAAAAAAATGGCAATGTGGGTATTCCTGTTTTATATTCTGAGGATCGATTAATCTATGATTTGGATACAATTAATGAAAAAAAGTAAACAAGTCTTCAAGAGAATAGTTATAAGTATTACCTTCATTATTTTCAGCCTCTTTTTAAGACTGCCGACTAGCCACGCCCAAACGGAGTCTGATTTTTATGACATGTCTATTGAGATAGTAAATGACTTAACAACTGAAGTTAGTGATCAAGAAGATCAACAGTTACGAACCTTAAAAGATTCCTTAACAGAGTTTGATGTGGAGTATAAAGTAGAACAATTGGCTAAGAAATATGATCTAGAACCTAAAAGAACGACCCTCGATTTAGAAGAAAATTACCGTATGGAGTCCTTCCTTTTAAGAGAAGATGCCCCATATGGTATGGAATTAATTGCTATCTATCAAGTCGATCAGTTAGTCTATCTAGCCAGTCAATATTATGGGGCCCTCGAATTTATTGAAGAACAAAATCAATCCATTGAAATAGCTCGTGCTGTTGCCAAAGATTTTCAAATAATGGCCAGTCTGCAAGGGAATATTATGGAAGATGACGGCCTGTTAGTAGAAGTATCGTCTAAAGACAAGCAAGATGACTATCGTTTAGCTTATTTTAGAGAGCAAGCGGTTTTATCAGACTATCTGATCAATGAATTTTTAAAAAGCCAAAAGATTGAGGGCATCAATTCTCAACTAACCCTTGAATTAGCAGAAAAGAAAGAAATTCCTGATCCAACAGATGAAAAGTCAGAGGATTTAGAAGACGATAAGCGTCCTCTAGAAGAGAAATTAAAGGGCATGATACCCGCTTCCTTAGCTGAGTCTGAAATAGTTGCATTTGATGACTATCAAGATAATATTATAAGTCTTGAAGATCAAATTAAGCTTTATCAATCCAGAATCCAGACAGAGATTACGGCTGATAATTTTTCTCGAGAATCTATTATCGAACAATTAGGACAAGCAAGTAAGAGCAAAAAGCAAGATAACTTAGAGTCGGACGAATATTACTTTCTTTCTAAAAATAATTTAGTCTATCTTAACTTTATTTATAGTGAAGAACAATTGTTGCAAGCTAATTTCCATTATTTCGATGAAAATTGTTTTAAAGAAGGTAAAGATTTCCAGTCTCTGCTAACAGATTATGAAAACAATGGTTCTATCACAGTAGCAGAAATTGAAGAAGACCTCGGTTCAGCTGATAGTGCGGCATATTATATGATGACTGGCTTTTCTTATTATTCATGGGTGAGCTTTTCGGATAATATCCGCCAATTAATTGCAAGTATACAACAAGATCAAATTATTAATCTTCAAATTGATGAATAAAATCACTAATTATCACACACAGGAAGAAGGATCAAAGTGGATCAAACAACAATTAATTCTTTGATGGAACAAGCTCGTGAAGCAGTAAAAAGAGCCTATTGCCCATACTCAAATTTTCCCGTTGGAGCAGCATTGTTAACTAAGGACGGTAAAGTTTATACAGGTGTTAATATTGAAAATGTGTCCTTTGGTGCTACTAATTGTGCAGAGCGCTCAGCAATCTTTACGGCTGTATCCGAAGGATACCGTCCAGGTTTTATTGAGGCAATTGCAGTAGCAGGGGATACGGAAGACTTTTTAATGCCTTGCTCAATTTGCCGTCAAGTATTGGTAGAAATGGCAGAGCCTGACACTCCTGTCTATTTAACACGTAAGGACCAATCCATCTATCAAACAACAGTCAGTGAACTTGTACCAATGGCTTTCCAAAGCCTAGATATGTAAAAAATACAGGAGGAATTATAATGACACAAAAATTGTTACATACTTGCTATCGAATTAAAGATAGAAAAGCGAGCTTGACTTTCTATACGGAAGTTTTTGATTTTAAAGTGATGCGTGATCGTCGCTTTCCAGAACATCAGTTCGATTTGCTTTATTTACAAGTTCCTGGATCAGATTTTGAATTAGAGTTAACCTATAACTATGACTCGGAAGGCTATACTATCGGAGATGGATTCTCTCACATGGCTATTGGAGTGGATAATCTTCAAGCGCAACATCAAAAATGTAAGGAAGCTGGTTACGAAACAACAGAGCTCAAAGGACTTCCAGGTCAAAAAGCTTCTTACTTCTTTGTATCTGACCCTGATGGCTATCGACTGGAAGTGATGGATAATAAAAACTTAGCAGTATAAGCTTGTCTATGCCCGTTGCTTATGGTAAGATTTATACATGCGATGAGTCGAATACAATCTGGTAGATTGGAAGCAAGCTGTCTAGAGCTAAGAGCTCAAGCCAGGAAGGCGACAGAGCAAGTTGGAGCTGTGAACTGCAACTTGCAGTATCTTAGGATATTTTGCGATTCGTGAGTACTAGTTACTCACCGACACTCTTATGGAGTGTCCCTTATAAAAGAGCCTTTAACTTTCTGAAATTCAGTCAGTTAGAGGCTTTTTTGTATGAATTTAAAAAACAAGAGTTTTAGAGCTTAAATTTTTAATATTTATAACTAATTAATTTCAATATTAATGAACATATCATTTTGACTTTAAAATGGGCTTTGTCATGGGATTATTCTTTTAAATTAGAGGGCGTTCCGTTACAATATTGGTAATTGAACAAGTTACCCAATTCACTTAATAGTCCGTCTCAAACTTATCAATTATAAGAATGGAAGGTTGCCAATGACATTTTCCTTGGATCGAAGTAGCTTAAACAAAGAAATAGAAAAGTTTTCAACACAATTGCATGACCAAGCCTATCATTTTTTAGGTGCCAAGCAGGTTCAGTCAAATTCAAAAGGTTATCAGTTTAGTGTATGGGCACCCAATGCTTGGCAGGTATATTTACAAGGCGATTTTTCTAATTGGAAAAATCTATGGATGGAAAAACTTGATGGCGGTGTATGGAGTCTATATGTTGAAAACGCTCAAGCAGGACATTGTTATAAATATGGAATGGATCATGGAAATAATCACATTGAATATAAAATTGATCCTTACGCTATGCGATTTGAAACCCCCCCTCAAGATGCATCGATTATCGAAGATCTCACACCATTCCCATGGAATGATCAAAAGTGGCTAAAAGCACGCAAGGCTAAAGATAAATTTGACAGTCCTTTACAAATTTATGAAGTTCATCAGAGTTCATGGCGACAGCATCCCGATGGAAGATCTTATTCTTTTAAAGAGTTAGCTCACAGTTTAGTTCCTTATGTTAAAGAAATGGGTTATAACTACATTGAGTTTATGCCTCTAACTGCCTTTCCTTATGCTCCTTCTTGGGGCTATCAGGTAACCGGCTATTACGCAGTCGCTGGTCAATATGGAAGTAATGAAGATTTTAAATATTTCGTTAATTATGCTCATCAAGAAGGCATTGGTGTCATTCTTGATTGGGTACCTGGTCATTTCAATCAAAATGCGAATGCTTTGGCATATTTTGATGGTCAGGCTTGTTATGAGTATGCAGATCCTCAACGAGCTAAAAATATTAGCTGGGGTAGTTTAAATTTTGACCTTGGAAAATTACAGGTACAATCTTTTCTAATCTCAAATTTAAATTATTGGCTGTCTGAATTTCATTTGGATGGTATTCGAGCAGATGCTATTTCAAATATTCTTTATCTCGATTTTGATCAAGGTCCCTGGACGCCTAATAAATATGGAGGAAATGACAACCTTGAAGGCTATCATTTCTTACGCATAATGAATCAATGGGTTCAAGATTACTATCCTGAGGTTTATATGATTGCTGAAGAAGCCACTTCATCTAGCGGAATAACTTTGGATATTGCTCATGGAGGATTGGGTTTTGATTATAAATGGAATATGGGTTGGATGAATGATGTCTTACGGTTTTTCCAACTTCCTTACAATCAAAGGCCAGCTCAATTACGTCTCATTACTTTTGTTTTTATGTATCAATTTAAAGAACGTTACTTACTTCCTTTCTCTCATGATGAGGTTGTTCATGGGAAAAAATCCTTGCTAGCTAAAATGCCAGGTAGTCGCTATGATCAATTTGCTGATTTGAGACTTTTACATGCCTATATGTTAGCTCAACCTGGTAAAAAACTTCATTTTATGGGTAATGAATTGGGACAATTTATAGAGTGGCGTTATTATGAAGAATTAGATTGGCAAGGACTAAAGCAAGAATATAATAGTGAATATCAAGCGTTTATGCGAACTATCAATAAGATTGGCTTAAATAGGCCAGAATTTTATCAATTGGATCATCATCCAGAAGGAATAACAGTTTTGGATGCGGATGATTTAGAGAGAGGATTGCTAAGTTTTATTCGTTGGTCTAAAAACAAACAATCATACTCTGTGATAATGATTAATTTTTCAAAAAATCATTATTATGATGTGGAATTAGGTGTCCCTGAAAGTGGAGATTTTCTTGTCTATCTTAATAGTCAAGCAGATCAATTTGCAGGTTATCAACAAAATTGGCAAAAGTTTTACCAAGCAAAAAATAAAAGCTGTTGTAAGCAAGATTATTGTTGTTTGATTGAAGTTCCAGCTTTATCCGTTCAATTTATTGAACATATAAATTTGCATCAAGATAGAAAGGAGAAGGATGCTAAGCAGTTAGTATCCAAACGCTAAAATGAAAGATGAAATGATTGCGATGATACTAGCCGGAGGTCAAGGAAGTAGGTTGGGCGTTTTGACCAAGCAGATTGCTAAGCCCGCAGTGCCATTTGGAGGAAGGTATCGTATTATTGACTTTGCTTTAAGTAACTGTGCAAATTCTAACATTCATAAAGTGGGGGTCATTACTCAGTACCAACCTCTAGAATTAAATGGTCATATCGCTAATGGGGAGGCTTGGGGCTTTAATGCTAGCGGTGGTGGCACAACTATTTTACAACCTTATTCATCCACTGATGGAGAAAAGTGGTTTAAAGGGACATCAAATGCTATTTATCAGAACATAACCTATATCGATTCTGTTAATCCAGAATATGTTTTAATTTTATCTGGAGATCATATTTATAAAATGGATTATTCAAAGATGTTAGATTTTCATAAAGAAAAAGGCGCTTCTTTAACAGTTGCTGTGAAACCTGTGCCTATCAAAGAAGCAACACGCTTTGGAATTATGAACACAGATAAAAATGATCGTATCGTTGAATTCGAGGAAAAACCTGATCAGCCACAATCAAATTTGGCTTCAATGGGGATCTACATTTTCAATTGGCAGAAATTACGTAACTATTTAATTGAAGATCAAGATCAAGATAATCAATTAGAAGATTTTGGTAAACACGTTATTCCACTTTATTTAGCCAATGATGAAGCATCTTATGCTTATGCCTTTGACGGTTACTGGAAAGATGTGGGAACTATTTCATCCTTATGGGAAGCAAATATGGAGATTTTGAATCAAGATCACCCACTCTATCACTCCAATCCTGATTGGCGTGTCTACTCGAATAATCCGGTTCTACCTCCGCAAGTAGTGACGGACCATGCGGCGATCTATGATTCCTTTGTTACTGATGGATGTTATGTATCAGGAGAAATTCACCGGTCTATTCTTTCCGAAAACGTAAAGGTGGGGCTGGATTCTCAGATTACCGATTCAGTGATCATGGCTAATGCTAGGATTGGAGCATCTTGTCGAATTGAGTATGCAATTGTTGGCGAGAATGCTCGAATAGCAGATGGAGCAATGGTGATTGGAACAGAAAGAGACATTGCAGTTGTCGGTTTTGGCGATCAGATAGAAAGGAAGAATTAAATGGTTCAGCATAAGACTTGTGCAATTTTAAATTTAACAGAAGACAATCAACCTCTATATCCTTTAACTTATAATCGTCCTATCGCAGCTTTGCCATTTGCGAGTCGTTATCGCATTATTGATTTTATTTTATCTTCTCTTTCTTACGCTCAAGTTCAATCGGTGGCTATGTTTATTGGTGAGTCCGGACGCTCTCTGTATGATCATATCCGCTCAGGAGCCTCATGGAATCTTGATTCACGGATTAGAGGAGGTATTTTCACCTTCTCTCAACAAGACTGGAAGGCGCGTTATCATCGAGAGAACGACCATGAAGACTACTATTATAATCATCGAATCTTCTTAGAAAGATCGAAAGCTAAGTATGTCTTTGTATCTGGATCGAAGATTATCGCTAATTTAAATATTAATGACTTACGTCAATCGCACATTAGAAGTAAGAAAGATGTAACTTTAGTTTATAAAAATGTGATTGCATCGACTATAGGGATGGACCATCCCAACGAACGCATCGTTGCGTTTGATGAAGAAAAAAATATCGTCGATCTATTACCTAACTCAGAAAAACCCGCTCTTGCATCCGTTAGTTCCAGCTTAGATATGTATTTTCTATCTGTAGACATTCTTTTAGCTTTAATTGACCGAGCTGATAGAGAAGAGCAGTATCTTGAAATAGATGATCTTATTCAGTTTTATTTATTGGATTATAGCATTCATCCTTATGAATATACTGGTTATACCGCAAATATTAATACGGTAGAAGCCTACTATCAAGCCAATATGGACATGTTAAACCATTTATCCTTTGCAGCTTTATTCCATACGGATCAGGCTGTTCGTACCAAATCCAAAAATGGAATTCCAACCTATTACCATGAGCGTTCCTATGTGCGAAATGCAATTTTAGCAACTGGAACGACCGTTTACGGTGAAGTAATCGACTCTTTAATTAATCGGCGAGTTCAAATTGGGGAGAATGCTAGTGTGAGAAATTCAATTATTCAACAAGGGGTTGAAATTGGAGAGGGAGCCACAGTAGAGTACGCCATTTTAGATAAAAATGTCGTGGTTAAGCCCGGCACAGTGATTCGTGGACGCCCTGATAAATTAATTGTAAAAGCTAAAAATGAAATTGTGGATGCAAGGGTAGATTAGGAGGATTTAAATGAAAATACTTTATGCCTCAGCTGAAGCGGCTCCTTTCTTTAAAACAGGAGGTCTAGGAGATGTCGCTTCTGCATTGCCAAAAGAGTTAGCGAAGGAACCCGAGCTTGATGTTCGTGTGGTGCTTCCTTTCTATAGTCAAATGGCTAATGAATATGCGCAACAGCTAGAAGAAATTGCACATTTTCGTTTCCAACTGGGGCAACGAAATGTCTACTGTGGAATTAAGCAATTGAAGGACCATGGAGTAACCTATTACTTCATTGATAATTTGGCTTATTTTGATCGCGCTTCTTTATATGGAGAATGGGATGATGGCGAACGCTTTGCCTATTTTTCAACTGCTATCATTGAAATGCTGGAAGTAATTAATTGGATACCAGAAATTATTCATTGCAATGATTGGCAAACGGCTATGATACCCGCTCTTTTAATCGATCGTTATCACTGGAAGGAATCCTTAAAAAACATTCGAAAAGTACTCACTATTCACAATTTACGTTTTCAAGGGATTTATGATGCATCCATGCTTTCGAATGTCTTTGGCACTGGCTTTAATACCTTTACCGACGATGGTTTGAAGTACCACAACAATATGAATTACCTTAAGGGTGGTATTAACTTTGCCGATCGAGTAACAACGGTCAGTCCGACCTACGCTCAAGAAATATTAACTCCAGAATTTGGTGAAGGTTTAGATGCAGTATTAAGGCGAAATGAATGGAAACTTAAAGGAATTATTAATGGAATCGATTTAGAAATCAATAATCCCAAGACAGACAGCTATTTGCCTTATCATTATGATCAATCAGATCTTTCAAACAAAGCTAAAGTAAAAAGCTACCTTCAAAGGCAACTTACTCTTAAACAAGATAATCAGATCCCTTTAATTGGAATCGTCAGCCGGCTGACAGACCAAAAAGGTTTGCAATTAGTTGAGCAAATTATGGATGATTTACTGCAACAAAATGTTCAAATGGTTATTTTAGGTACTGGAGACCAACACTTTGAAGATTCATTTCGCTATTTCGAGCAGAAATACCCTGATCAACTGAGAGCTTGCATTCAATTTGATCTTGGACTGGCTCAGCAAATATATGCTGCCAGCGATATTTTCTTGATGCCATCTGCTTTTGAACCTTGTGGTCTCTCGCAAATGATTGCCATGCGCTATGGCACACTGCCTCTGGTGCATGAGACAGGAGGCTTAAAAGATACTGTCGAAGCTTATAATAAATATACTGGCCAGGGAACCGGTTTTTCATTTAAAGGTTTTAACCGCGACAATTTACTTTTTACCATTAATATGGCCTTAGATATTTATATTAATCAAAAGGAAGTTTGGCAGAAGTTAGTGAAGCAAGCCATGGGTAAAGATTTCTCTTGGACTGCACCTGCTAAAGCATATAAAGCTGTTTATGATGAACTTTTAAATACATCTGTCAATTTATAGAATTTAATTAATTTTCAATTATTAGCCTTCTAAAAATGTTTCATTGAGACATCAGTTAGATGGCTATTTGAATACTTAGGCAAAAGTCATACAATCTTTCATAAATTTTCTTAATCATTTAGTATAATTTAATAAAAAGATTGACCTCGGCCTTTAGTTGGAAGGCGGTCGATATAATTCTGTCTAGGATAGAATTAACAAAGTAGGTGAATGATTAAATGGAGAAATTTAAAATGCAATCGAGTAAACATAAAATATTTCAAGGGATCAAAAATATTTGGCGCTATTACCGAGGATGGAAGTGGTTAGTGTTTATTGCTTTATCACTTACCTTATTCTTAACCTCTTATTTGGTTTTTATTGCGAAAACGACTGATGTTAAACAACTGCAAGATTCCCTGCAAACAAAAACAGAAATCTATGACAAGCAAGATCAATATGTAGGTACACTCTTATCGCAAAAAGGAAGCTATGTGACCTTAGATGAGATATCTCCCTTAATGCAAGAAACAGTTGTTAAAACTGAAGACAAGCGCTTTTATGATCACAATGGATTCGATACAATTGGAATTGGTCGAGCTTTTTTGCGTTTAGTTATTAATCGCAATACTTCTGGTGGGGGAGGCTCCACTTTAACACAGCAATTAGCTAAAAATGCTTTTCTCAGCTTGGATCAAACTTTTCAACGTAAATTAAAAGAATTGTTTCTAGCACTTGAAATTGAGAAAACTTATTCAAAAGATCAAATTCTTGAAATGTATTTAAACAATGCCTACTTTGGTAATGGAGTCTGGGGCATTCAAGATGCGGCTCAAAAATACTTTGGCATTAATGCTTACCAATTAGATCAGAATCAATCAATGGTTCTAACCGGTATCTTAAAAGGTCCTTCCTTATATAATCCAATTGATGATTATCAAGCAGCTATTGACCGACGAAATGTCATTGCTGATCTTTTGGCTGATGAAGGGGTTATCTCATTTTCTAACGCAGAGGATTACAAAGCAATGTCTATACCTCTTTTAGACAATTATGTTCCAGCCAGTTCTGGACATGAATATCCATTTTACTTTGATGCGGTGATCAATGAAGCTATTCGTAAGGTAAACATCCCTGAAGAAGACCTTATGTCCAAGGGCTATCGAATTTATACTAATTTAGATATCAATGCTCAACAAGGTCTTAATAACGCTTATCAAGAGAATGCTTATTTATTTAATGATGGGGCATATGATGCGCCGATTGTTCAAAGCGCAAGTGCGATAGTTGATACTCGTACTGGGGGAATTATGGCAATTTATGGAGGAAGAGGAGAATATGTCTATCGCGGCTTTAACCGTGCTAGCGATATGTATCGTGCTCCTGGATCGACCATTAAGCCCTTAGCAGTTTATTTACCAGCTCTTGAGAATGGATTTAATATGCATTCGATGGTTCCTGATGTTGTTAAGGCTTATGGTAAGGATCAATTTGCTCCAGAAAACTTTAATCGTCAAACGGATCCTAGAGGAGAAGTCCCCTTATACTATGCTTTATCACAAAGTAAAAATACATCCGCTGTTTATTTACTAGATAAATTAGGAATTCAAACCGCAGTCGATAAACTGCATCAATTTGGTATTGAAGTTCCCCAACAAGACCAGCAGTTGACCTTGGCCTTAGGGGCTTTTTCGACAGGAGTAAGCCCTGTGCAATTAGCCTCAGCTTATGCGACTTTTGCTAATAAGGGAATAAGAAATGAATCTTACTTTATTCGACGAATTGAAGATATTTCTGGGAAAGTTGTATATGATAACGAAAAACCTAAACGTCACTTAATCATGACCAAAACGATTGCCGCAGATATGACCAGCATGATGTTAGATACATATGGTGGCAATGGTACTGGATATGGCGCAGGCCCTAATACAGGTTTGATTGCTGGTAAAACAGGAACAACTGAAGTATCAGACGGTTCAACCCAAACGCGAGACCGTTGGATGGTTGGTTATACCCCAGATTTTGCGATAGCGACATGGATTGGTCTGGATGACGTAGAAAGTGCTAATTTGGATGAAATTATGCCAACTGGCATGGGGAGATTATTTAATAGTCAAACTTCTTACATGATGGCATACTCGCCACAAACACCATTTGATGTCAGCTACGCTTCGCAAATGGAAGCAGATACCAATGGTAAAATGGGTGGTGATTGGTTGGAAAATGTTGATTTCAACTTTGACGGAGAACTTTTTTCAACACTTAAAGAGAACGGAAGTAATCTATGGGAAAAGGTTAAATCTTTTAGTAGTGAAAAAACACAAGAGGTTATCAATTGGATCGAAAACTTAGACCTACCCATTTAAAAAACGCCCAATAAAAATGGGTGCTTTCACCTCAGTTTGATTGAAAAAAAGACTAAAAATTGATACTATTATCATATAGAAATGAGGTTATTATGAACATTAATATTTATGATACAGCTAACACTTTAGAACGCGAATTACGACAGTTGCCAGCTTATTTGAATGTAAAATCGGCACTCGAAGAAATAAAGAAAGATCCTGAAAGCAATCAGTTGTTTGAAGAGTTTCGTCAGGTCTCACAGTCACTTCAGACAATGACTGAACAGCCGAGTGAAGAGAAAATCACAGAAGTTCAAAACTTGTATGCAAAAGTAATGGAAAACCCTTCAATTAAGAAGTTAATGGAAAACGAACAACAACTCGGATTTCTAATGGAAGAAATCAATCAAATTATTACCAAGCCACTACAAGACTTATATCAAGCGCCAACTGAATAAATTTGAATTTGGCAACTGGAAGCCATCGAACAATTATCTTTCGAGGTTCTTTCAGTTGCTTTTATCAACCAATTATTTTGGAGAGAGGAGACCGAGATGCGTTTCATGCATTTTGCTGACCTACATTTAGATAGCCCCTTTGCTGGAATGCAAAAACAATACCCTAGCTTACAAGAAGTTCTAATCCAAGCTCCATATAAGGCATTCCATCGAGGCGTTTCATACGCTATTAAAGAAGATGTAGACGCTGTTGTTATTGTAGGAGATATTTATGATACTCAAAAACAAACAATTTATGCTCAACATGCTTTTTTAAAAGAATTAGAACGACTGAAAGCAGCAGAAATCCCAGTGGTTATTTGTCATGGGAATCATGACTTTCTTAATAACCAACGCTTACTGATGCAATATCCTGAAAATGTTTACGTCTTTAAAGATGAGTCGATTGACCATATCGATATAAAGACAAATGATAATCAAACTTGTCGCTTCTATGGTTTTTCTTATAATAAACGTTGGATTCATGAATCCAAGGCCCAAGAATTCCCTGCAAAAAACAATGAAACGGACTTTACCGTAGGTTTATATCACGGGGAATTGTTAAGTACGACGCAAAAGGGAAATTATGCTCCTTTTACATTGGAGCAACTAATCTCAAAAAATTATGATTACTGGGCTCTTGGACATATCCATCAGGCAAATACTTTATCCACATTCCCGCTTATTCAATATGCTGGTAGTCCTCAAGGTAGAAATCGCCTGGAGATTGGCGACAAGGGAGCCTATTTAGTCACCTTAGAAGTCGATCAAAAGGTAAAATCTGAATTTATTCATTTAGCTGAAATTGAATGGAGAGATGAAATCATAGAGTGTCAGGAAAACTGGCAAGTTAATGATTTGTTATGGGCGATAGAATCCTTAGTCAATAACTTTAAAGATGAGGTTGATAAGGGCCTACCTTCGAAGATTATTTCTTTAACTTTAAAAAATGCACAACGTTTGCCAATCGATATACAAGAACAAATTGAAAAAGGTGAGGTTGAATCGATACTCACTGAACCCCAGTCGATCGAAAAATTCGCGATTATTGTTAGGGTAAAGCTTGAGCGTCAAATGGTATTAGATGCCTTCGAATATGATAAAACATTAAAAACTAGCTTCCAAGCGGCTTGTCAAGATATGCAAGAAGGTAAAGCATATCATGAAAGTCTAGCAGAATTATTTGACCACCCAATTATTAAGCAAAGGATGTCAGATTTATCATTGGATGAAGAATTGAAGAAGGAATCTATTCGATCAGCACAAGAGTTAATGATTCAAGCAATCGGATTTGAATTTAAGGAGGCGATTGATAGTGAAGATTAGCACCCTTGATATCTATGGATACGGTAAATGGGTTAATCAACGCTTTGATTTAGATGATCAATTACAGTTGATTTTTGGTCAGAACGAAGCTGGGAAATCAACACTCCAATCTTTTATTCGAAGTATTCTTTTCGGATTTCCTTCTAAACATCGACGGGTCAATCAAATTAATCGCTATGAACCCAAACTTAGTGAAGTATATGGGGGCAGAATTCTTTTAAAAGAAACTAGCCATGGAGATATTTGGGTGGAAAGAACTAATAGAGGTCTAACTTTAACAGATACAAAAGGGCATGAGCTTGAACAACTAGTGTTAGATCAAATCTTAAGTGGATTAGATGAAAACCTCTTTGATTCCTTTTATGCCTTTTCACTGCAAAATTTGCAGGAACTGTCAAATGTTGATGCAGAAAAATTGGGTGATTATTTCCTATCAATCGGAACGGTTGGATCAGATAAATTTCTTTCTGTGGCTAAATATTTCGAAAAAGATCTGGGGCAACTTTATAAATTAAAGGGGAAAAATCCTAAACTTAATCAAGCGTTATTGGAATTTGAAGAACTTAGTCAATCCATTGAGAAAATGAAGCAAAATATGGCGAAGTATGATGACCTGTTCGACCAACAGCAAGCTGAAATAGATCAAATTGAAGGTCTTAATCAGTCTATTCATGATTTAGAAGAAAAGCAAAGACAATTGGATCAGTTGATGACAAGGTTTGATATTTATCAAAAAGACCTCGTCGCTCAAAGAGAGTTAGAGCAATTAGTTTTTACTAAAATGGATAAGGATATGCCAGAAAAATTAGAAGAGGCTGTTCGGACCAAAAATGATAGTCAAAAGACTATACAACAAATGCAAGAGCGTATTCACAATTTAAACAATGAAATGAGTACCCTAACCCGTCTAAATTGGGGAAAAAACCACGAAGACCAAAGGAGACAATGGTCAAGTGATACCGCCCATATTAAAAAGGTGGATTTACGTTTAGAACACGTTTTAGAAAGAATTCAAGAACAAACCAATACTATGGCTCGACTGGCTCGTGAAGGACAGTTTTATCCTGAAAAAGTAAAGAAGTCCTCAGAGTTTGACCGTGAAATCGAGCAAGGTTACGAAATTCAAGCGGCCATAGATGATTTTGAAGGACAAAAAGATTCTATTCAAGCAGAGAGAAAAGTTTTCCTAGATCAGCGAAAAGAATTGCAAACCTACTCTGTCACAGTTAGACAGCAGCACGCAAAACTAGAAAGTATGCGTATGAATGAAAGAGCTCAATTACAACAAGCTACAAATATTAGGCATTATCTTATAGGGGCTCTTTCAATCATTTTAGGACTAGCAATGGGTATTTATCATTTACTTAATCAGACAGGGGCGAATTTCCGTTGGATTGCTTTGATTTTAATCGGATTAGGTATACTTTCAACCGCTTATGTCTTCTTTGAGCATCTAAAATATAAAAAGAAATTTCATTCCTCGCCAGCAATTGAGAAAATGGCTGAATTACAAAGAAAAGAGCGCCATTATCAAGATAGAAGTCAAGAACTAGGTCAAGACATCAATCAACGAGAAGCCAATCTTCGATCGGTTGAAGAAAACTTAGTCAGAAAAAGACAAGAGCAGCAACGATGGTTAGTTGCCTTAGGCTTTTATCCAACTGCAGATGCAGAAATTGTTCTTAAATCGAATCCGGTTAAAGAGTACTTTCAAGCTGAAACAATTCGTCAACAATATGAAGAAGAGCGAAATGACCTCAATGTCGAGATTGCCAAATGGCGCAAACAAATCGCTCCACTACTTGAGCGTTTTCCTTTGGGAGATCAAAGTATCAAGGTTCTTATACACCACGTTGAAGAAACTGAAGTTTCAATCGCCCGTCAAGTGGAACGTGGTAAAGCGATGGAGGAACGTATAAGAAATGCTCAAGATATTATTGCTCAAGAGAAAAAACATCTACAAGAGCAGCAAGAAATCATTGAATCAATTTATCAATCAACAAACTCCTTTGACCAAGTTGACTTTAGACAAAAAGTTCAAGCCAATAATCAAATTCAGCAACTCAAAGAAAAACGTCACTTGTATAGTGAGCAGATTAGGGGTTATGAAAATGAGATGTCAGCTATCGAAAGTAAACAGTCATTAATCAATCAATATAATAAGGTTCAAAATGAATTAACGCTTAATAAAAGTCGTGTACAACCTCATCAATATCAGCGTGCAAATATTGAAGTGGCTTTAAATCAGCTTGAGCAAGATGGAAGTTATCAAGTCTTACAACAAAAACTGGAAGATAAGAAAGCAGAAATCATTAAATATGTTCAAGAGTGGAGTAAGAAAAAAATTGCTGTCGATTTAATCTATCAAACATTAAGACAAGGAATGGATAATCCGATTCCTGAAATGAATAAAATGGCTAATGAAATTTTTTCTAAATTAACCTATGGGCGTTATGATCAAATTAAATTGAATAAAACCGGAATCAAAGTTAAACAGTTTTCAGATGTGCTGTTTTCACCCCATGAACTTTCGCAAGGAACCTTGGAGCAATTATATGTCGCTCTACGTTTAGCTTTTATAGTGAATGCCTCTTCAATGGTATCAATGCCTATCATAATCGACGATGCTTTTGTGAACTTCGACGAAATACGTAAAGCAAGCATGTATAAAGTTTTAGAGACCATCAGTCAAAATCATCAAGTTTTATTCTTTACTTTTGATCAAATGGCTGCGGATACATTAGCGATTGATTCGATGATTAACTTAGACGAGCTAATAGAAACGAATTCAACCCAGGAGGAGAGCTAAATGAGTTTATTATATGAGATTAATGAAGGAGACGAATTTGGAATTTATGTTCTTATTAAAGCAGCAGATGTGAGAACCGCTAGAAATGGCAAACCATTTATTGCCTTCCGTTTTCAAGACCGTTCTGGATCCATGGATGGTATGTATTGGTCTGCTACTGAAGAAGAAATTAACAAATTCCAAGTCGGTAAGGTTGTTTTTCTGAGAGCTAATCGGGATACTTATCAAGGAAGTCCTCAAGTAAAAATTAAAGCACTTCGTTTAGCTGAAGAAGGAGAACCCAACGATCCAACACTTTATGTTGAACGAATTTCTATGAAAATTGATGATATAAAAGAACAGATTAATGACGCTTTATTTCTCATTCAAGAACCGAATATTAATCGAATTGTGCGAAAAATTTTGAGTGAACATGAAGAAGCTTTTTACAGCTATCCAGCTGCTAAAAGAAATCATCATGCAATGGCAGGCGGTTTAAGTTATCATACTGTTTCTATGTTGAAAATTGCTAGAGCACTTTTGGCTATCTATCCGCAAATAAATTCTAGCCTACTTATTGGTGGACTGATACTTCACGATATCGGCAAAACAATTGAACTATCTGGAGCTATCTCAACCGAATATACTTTTAAAGGTAAAATGTTAGGTCATATCGTCATTATGTCAGAAATGATTGAACAAGTATGTCAACAAATTGGTATTGATCCTAATAAAGAAGCCGTTGTTTTATTAAAGCACGTTGTACTAGCACATCATGGTAAATTGGAATATGGTAGTCCTGTTCAACCGCGTATTCTTGAAGCAGAAATTCTTCACCATATTGATAATTTAGATGCTACTGTTAATATGATTTTGTCTGTTTTAGATAAGACACAAGAAGGTCAAGAAAGTGCTCAAATTTTCCCATTGGATCGTCGTAGTTTTTATAAACCAAATTTCAGAAAGTAGGCAAATAAATGACAGATAATAGCAATCCAAAGAAATGTAATTGCAAAAATCATGGGTCTAATCATGAGAGTCAATGCCAAGTTAATCATTCTAAATCGAACTCTGAGCACTTATGTGGATGCCATCATCATGCAGAACATAACTACCATCATGGATGTGGTTGTCACCATGAACAAGCAGAAAACCCTCAAACTGATCTTGGTTTTTCTCTATTCTTTGAAGGAGAAATTAATGCAACTCCAGAAGCAGTATGGAACCATTTGACTGATAATGAATACTTATCTAAGTGGAGGTCAGATATGAGGATGATTGACTGCAAACCAGGTGGGTCATTTAAAGTAACAAGAAATGGACAAGCGCATCATTTGATGTTAACAGATGTTGAAGAAGGACATTTATTGGCCTATTTATGGAAAAATGACGATATGGTTCTAACAATTGATCCTGGAGAAAAAGATACTACGCTCTTTACTTTTGAATATTGGTTTGCTGATAGAGAAGAAGCCAATGCTGAGGATGTAGCTCCATGGATTATAAATCTTTATGAACTTGAACACTTTATTGTTCATAATGAATTAATGGATACTAAAGACTTGCCGAAAGCATTGATGGCAGAAGTTAATAACTTAATTAAAGAGCAAAAATCACGTGAAACGCTTTAATATTTTAATACAGTAAAACAAAAAAGGTTGAGGATTTTCCTCAACCTTTTTATATTTAAAATAGTTTCTATTCGGCTGGCGCTTCTTCAGCAGGAGACTCTTCAGCAGGAGCCTCTTCAGCAGCAGGTACTTCCTCAGCAGAAGCATCCTCTGGTTGGTCAGCTAAATTGATTAAATCATCCACTGCATTTTTTAATTCAGGATCTTCAATCTTTAAGTCAGAGTTTTTAATAAGCTCTCCGACAATTCCATAGGTAAAGTTAGAGTCAGCATACTTACTTTGTTTATATGCTTCAACTACTTCTTCTTTACTCTCTTCTAATGGTTTCTTTTCACCATTGTTGATTGTTTTAATAACGTGGTAGCCAAATTCAGATTGAACAGGTTCGCTCGTCATTTCTCCATTAGCTAAAGACTTAACTGCTTCTTCAAATTCTGGAACCATTTGTCCTGGCGAGAAAGGGGCTAATAATCCACCATTTTCTGCAGAACCATCTTTAGATAATTCTTGAGCAACGGTATCGAATTCTTCGCCATTATTGATGCGTTCAATAGCATTTAAAGCTTCTTCTTCCGTATCAACTAGAATATGCTGTGCTTCCATCATTGGTTGGTAATCATTATCATAGAAATTTTGAATGGCTTCATCTGACATATCGATGCGACCTTCAACAATTTCTTGTAAAAGATTACGGATATATAATTGGTATTCATATTGTTCAGCGCTACCTAATTGTTGGTAAGATAAGAATTGTTGGAATACCTCTTCTCCACCTAATTCTTGAATTTGTGACTGAACTTCTTCAGCAGCTCTTGTTTTAGCTCCTTCAGCGTCTTCTACATTTTCAATTAAAACAGCTTCAATAATTTTTGAGCGTAGAGCAGTAGAGCCAAATTGTTCTTTCATATCTTGATAAAAATCTTCAGCAGTGATAGTTGTCTCTCCAATAGTGGCAATTACACCCTCTTGAGCTGAAACGCTTGTTAAATTCGGCAATGCAACAAGTGCGACACTTGCTGCTGTTAAAATCCAAGTACGGATTGATTTTTTCATATTAATTTTCACTCCTATAGTTCTACTATAATTTGCTATAACATAAGCATAAATATATCTTAACACTTAATGATTAGAAAAGATAATATAAGCTAGAAATTCTAAAAAACATCATAATTTTTATAAATTAAAACCTGAATTTAATTCTTATATGAGTTTAAATTAGCTGAAGACATTCCCTCAATATCTTCATTTAATTGCTTAACATTTTCTTTAATTCTTCTTATTCTAGGTTCTGTTTCATCCATGACTTTTTGTTTAGTTTGATTGGTTAAATGAGAAATAAAGTCCATAGTTTGCTTAGCTTCTGCAGTCAATGACTGAATAGCTGAATGAAAACGGGCATAGTCTTGATCAACTTGTTGGAAATCAACTTTAAAATCTTTATAAGTCTTTTTTAGTTGATGTCTTGTTTTCTCACCAGATTGTTTAGCATTCATTAACCCCGCTAGTACTCCAAGAGCTAAGCCAGTTAGAAAACCTTGTGGGAAATTTTTCATACTAATCGCCACTTTCTATTGTTTGTTTAATTGATGCTGCCAATTGCTGAAATTCATCCTGAGTGTAACCATCTGAATGGTCTTCAAAATGTAATTTAAATCCTTCTTCTTTATGATAACGTGGAATCAGGTGAATGTGTGAATGGAAAACAGATTGATAGGCGACTTCTCCATTGTTATTGAGAATATTCATGCCCTTAACACCTGGTATGCTTTTTTTAATGGCGTCGGCAATTTTCGGAATTCGACTAAAAACGGTACTTGCTAACTCTGGATCATACTCAAAAATATCTTTAACATGTTTCTTTGGTATGACTAAAGTATGTCCTTTGGTAACTTGAGTGATATCTAAAAAGGCAAAGACCTCATCATCTTCATAGACCTTAGCGCTAGGAACCTCTCCGTTGATAATCTTACAAAAAATACAATTTGTCATTTTTCTCTCTCCTTTAACTTACGTCTTGTCTCTATAGCATATCATAAGGATTTTAGAAAACGCTATTAATAACATCTTAAAATGAGTCTTCATAAAAAATTCATAAGATTAGCGTGTTACAGGCTTAATTTCATTAAATATTCCATTTTAACTCAAGCCTCCTTTAAACTAGCTATGATATAATAGTTATGTTGAAGAAGGATATATTATAGATATAATAACAATTACATGGGAGGTAGAATGAATTTGAATAAAAGTAAATTTCAAAAAATGTACCTGCTCTTAACTCTTTTAGGCATTTTCCTGGTTTTTAATTTAAATCCTTTAGCAATAGTTCACGGCCAAGAGGAAACGACAGAAGAGCAAGTAGGGATAGAGCAAACTGACGAGCCGTCTAGTCAAGAAATTTTTGAAACAAGTAATGAAGCTGTTTTTGACCCTCTACCTGATGTCGGTCTATTTAAGCAACTCATTCCTTATGTGCATTATTTAAATTATCAATACGTGGGAGATGGAAGTGAATACTTTACTAAAGATATCATCATGGAATTCATGCCTGATGCAAATGGAGTTTTTCAAGTCGCAGAGTTTACAGATACAAAAGCCGTAGCCTACGTTTATCAAATTAAGCCCGATGGTCTATATGAACTCGCTTACTTTGATAATTATACGGTAGTGGAAGACCTGAGGTATTCCGCTGATGCTTCAGATGACAATGTTTCACTCATTCTACCTGTAGATATAAGTGAAGGAACAATTTTTAAATCAGGCTATCAAGAAGAAATTAAGAAAAAAGTAATTGGTAGGGTGGATTCGCTAACAATTGGTCAAGAAATTTATACTGATGTTTTGCTTGTTGAAGAGATGGCAAAGAATAACGGAGATACAATCCGTATCTATTATGCCAATGACGCAGGTTTGATTTTAATTGAGCGTCTTCATCCAGATGGCACAACCACACCAATAATTTACCTTAGGTCTAGACAAGGTTCAATCATGGACCAATAGTGGATAATTTTTACAATCTTATTTTTAGAATAGGACTAGCATCATTAATTGTTAGTCCTTTTTTATTGGCTTATGTTAGACGATAATACATATGTGACATAAAACAAATAAAAATAGGGAGCTTCTG